>CAYNDE010000080.1:0-7559 GCA_964395535.1 uncultured Pirellulales bacterium | reverse complement strand
AAGCCGGAAGGTGTTGATGTTGTTTTTGAGTGTGCGGGCGAGCAGGAAACGATTGACCAGGCGATAGAGCTCTTAAAGCCGGGCGGCAAGCTAATGCTTATCGGTATTCCGGAACAGGAGAGAATCCATTTAGATATTCACAAGATGCGCAGAAAAGAGATAACTGTTATAAACGTAAGGAGGCAAAACGACTGCACACAAAAAGCGATTGATTTGATTTCAAAAGGCTTGGTGAATGTTGATTTTATGCTGACGCACAGCTTCAAGCCGGAAAAAACAGCGCAAGCCTTTGAAATGGTCGCTGGTTACAGCGACGGAGTCATAAAAGCAGTTATAGAGTTTTGATTTCGTATGAGCAGGGCGAGTATAGTTACGATTGGCAATGAGATTCTAAGCGGCATCACCATAAATACAAATGCTGCGTACCTGGCGGATAAGCTGCTTTCGGCCGGCGTACCAACGGTCAGCATTTACACAGTGACAGACGAGCTCGACCCGATTGCGCGGGCGATTAAAGCTGCGTTAGAAGATGCTGATATCGTTATAACTACCGGCGGTCTGGGGCCTACGAGCGATGATATTACACGGCAGGCTCTTGCGAAGTTTCTCGGCGTTGAGCTGCAATTGAAAAAAGAGCTGCTGGAGAGAATAGAAGATTTTTTTGTCAGGATAGGTCGGCAGATGCCGGCCAATAATAAGCAGCAGGCGTATCTGCCGGCGGGAACAAGTGCTTTAGAAAACCAAATCGGCACCGCGCCGGGTATCAGAGCGGAGAAAAATAAAAAATTAATTTATTCTTTGCCCGGTGTTCCTGCTGAAATGAAAGGGATGTTCGAGACGTCTGTTTTGCCTGAGCTGGCGGAGTTGGTGAAACAATCGAATCAGCCGGTTACAGTGTTGAGGAAGGTAAACTGTTTCGGAGAAGGCGAGTCGGCGATTGCACAAATGCTTGAGCCGTTTTGTGCACGCGACAGGAATCCCTTGCTCAACTTTACCGCTGACTGCGGACTGATAACTGTTCATATTGTGGCAGGCGGTAAGGATTATAATGAAGCGAAAAAAATAGCAGAGGCGGAACAGGGAAAAATTGTCGAGCGGCTTGGTGAGCTCGTGTTCGGTACTGATGAACAAAGTCTTGCTGAGATAGTTGGCGCCAAGCTCAGCGAGCTTGGAGAGACGATAGCAGTAGCGGAATCCTGCACAGGCGGCCTTCTCGCACAGATGATTACTGCGATACCGGGTGCGAGCAATTATTTTAAATACGGCTGGATTACTTACAGCAATGTCGCTAAGATAAGCGAGCTTGGAGTTGGTGCTGATTTGATAAAACGGTATGGTGCGGTCAGCGGCGAGGTCGCCGAAGCAATGGCAAAGGCCGCACGGTCGAGGGCGAAAACAGGCATATCAATCGCTATAACCGGTATAGCTGGACCATCGGGCGGAACAGAACAAAAGCCTGTAGGATTAGTATATATCAGCGTGGACTCATCGTTTTGCTCTGAGACGAAGAGGTTTATTTTTGCGGCGGACAGGGCGTCGATACGGCGTCGTAGCGCTAATACGGCCTTAAATATGGCCCGCCTGGCACTTCAAAAATTGACATAACAAGCTGATATTGTTATAATAGCTTTATCCTGATTTGTAAAAACACCGAAATAACAGGTAAAGATGGCTAAAAAGCGAAGACATTTAGGCGAGATACTATATAAGGCCGGTGTTGTGCAAAAACAGCCTTTGGTGGACGCTATACGCTCTGCCAAAAAGAACAAGAGAAAACTCGGCGAGATATTGATTGAGAGGGGCCTTCTGGGTGAAAGTGTGCTTGCCAAGGCTCTGGCAAAACAATTCGGTCTGAAATATGTGAACCTCGATAAAACTGCGATTGACAATGAATCCGTGAGACTTGTTGATCCGGATCTGTTGAAGAAATATAACATATTGCCTTTGGGAATGAACAACGGCAAGCTCAAGCTGGCAATAAGCGACCCGATGAACCTTGAAGCCATGGATGCTGTTCGTTTCCGTCTTAACACCGAACTTGACTGTTATGTTTCGAGCCCGTCTAAAATACGCTCATATATAGAAGAGTCTGTAGACGCCGCAAAAAGACAGGATGATGACAGGCTAAAGCACAGTATTGATGCAACGGCACACGAGCTTGCAGAGGCAGGGCACGAATTGCAGGCTGAAGCATACAGGGCGCAGAATGCGCCTGAAGATGAGGGGCCGATTGTAAGACTTGTGAACCTTATTATTGATAACGCCTATTATATGCGTGCAAGTGACATTCACGTTGAGCCGATGAACGACAGGGTCAGGATAAGGTACCGGGTTGATGGCGTGTGTCTTGAAAAAGATAATATACCCAAGAATATGCAGCCGGCTTTAACAACGAGATTGAAGATTCTATCTGGTATGGATATTGCTGAGAAAAGGCTTCCGCAGGACGGCCGAATCAAGCGGATTATAGACGACCATGATGTTGACTTTCGTGTTTCAGCACTGCCCGGTAATCACGGCGAAAGCATCGTATTGAGAATTTTGCGACCTGATGCCGTAAACATCGGTATCCGTTCTCTGGGATTCGAAGAGGATGACTACCAGCGATTTCAAAAGATAATCAAAAGACCCAACGGCATTTTTCTCGTAACCGGCCCTACAGGAAGCGGTAAGACAACAACCCTTTACGCAGCTCTTCAGGAGCTGAATAAATCCGACAGGAAGATAATCACCGCAGAAGACCCCGTGGAATACAATTTTGATGGTATGAACCAGTGCCAGGTCAGAGATGATATTGGCCTGAGCTTCGAGAGAATACTGCGTGCAATGCTTCGACAGGCGCCTAATATTATCCTTATCGGTGAGATTCGAGATAGTGTCGTTGCCGATATTGCGATACAGGCGGCACTGACGGGGCACCTGGTTTTCAGCACTCTGCACACAAATGATGCGGCAAGTGCGATTACGAGGCTGATTGATATGCAGGTCAAGCCGTTTCTCGTTGCAAGCTCGATACAGGCAATTATGGCGCAGCGCCTTGTGAGAATTATCTGTAAGAGCTGTAAGGCTGTGGACGGGAATCCCGACCCTCATCAGTTAAAACTCTTAAATATCTCCGATGAGGATGCCAGAAAACATCCCATCTATAAAGGAACGGGATGCAACCAGTGTCAGGGTACCGGTTTCAGGGGACGAACCGGTGTGTTTGAGCTTGTAGAAATGAATAATGAATTAAGGGAGCTGGCTTTTGCGAAGGCACCGACTTCCGAAATCAGAAAAACAGCGGTTGCTTCGGGCATGGGAACATTAATGGAAGACGGCAAGATTAAGATATTTAATGGGATAACAACTCCGAGCGAAGTTATCAAGATTTCACAGATTGAAGGTGTTTTGGCATAATAGGTATATTTGAGGAACTAACGATGACTACAGTTAATATGGACAGGTTGTTACAGGCGTGCTTTACACAGGATGCATCTGATATACATATAGTTGTTGGCAGACCTCCTGTGTTAAGAATTGACGGCAGGCTGAGGTCGCTCGAAACAAAAGTGCTCACGCCGGATGATACAGTAGCACTAATGAAAAGTATAACGCCGGAAAGAAACCAGCAGGAGCTTCAGGAGGAAGGCGGTACAGATTTTGGTTTTGCATTCGGCGACAAGGCCAGATTTCGTGTCGCTATTTTCAAGCAGAGAGGTAATATAACCGTTGTTTTGCGTCTTATTCCGACGCGGATAATGAGCTTTGAAGAGATTGGTCTGCCGAAGATATGTGCAGCACTGTGTCGCAGGCCGAGAGGCCTTTTTCTCGTTACCGGGCCCACAGGCAGTGGCAAAACTACAACTCTCGCCTCGATGATAAACTATATTAATGAGAACTTCGACCGACACATTGTAACGGTTGAGGACCCCATAGAATACTATCATGACCATAAAAAATCGATTATAAACCAGAGGGAGGTCGGAATCGACGTTCCGAGCTTTGCTGAGGCTCTCAGGCGTGTTCTCAGGCAGGACCCTGATGTGATTCTCGTCGGTGAGCTTCGAGACCTTGAGACGATTGAAGCAGCAATAAGGGCGGCCGAGACTGGCCACCTTGTCTTTAGCACACTGCATACGGTCAGCGCTTCAGGAACAATCACAAGAATTATCGACGTCTTTCCCGTAAACCAGCAGGAGCAAATCAGGACACAGCTCAGTATAAACCTGATAGCGGTATTGAGCCAGACGTTATGTCCATTGGCGGCGGGCAAGGGAAGAGTAGCAGCTTACGAGTTTATGGTTGTTACCCCGGCTATAGCTAATCTGGTAAGAGAAAACAAATCTTATAGAATTGATTCCAGTATTCAAACAGGTAGAAAACTCGGAATGCAGCTTCTTGACGAGCATTTATGGCGGCTTTACGATGCAGGAAAAATTACGCTCGAGGAGATGCTCGACAAGGCGAGAGAGCCCGGTGCAATGCAGGATAAGGCTATGGCAAAGCTCAAGAGGATGAAGGCGATGCAGGAAAGCAAGGATTTGGGACCGATTCTGCGAACGTAAGCCGCATTCAAGGCAGAAAATGCGGCACAGATACGGTGTCAAAACGGCTTATGAGCCTCTTTATATTGACCATCAGTATTGTGTTATTTTTCTGAATGTTACTGATGTGTATGCCTTAAATAGTCGATATAAACGGGAACTTGAAGTTGGTTAATGAATTTCGAGACTAACTGTTTTTCAGCAGTTAGTATTCATAGACTGTGGGCCTGTATTGATTAATTCGGTATAGGCCCTTTTTATTTTTTCTAAATAGCAAAAAACATCGCAATCAATCTTGTTAGCCACATAAAAAAAGGATAAATCCCACTATATGCTTGAAGAACTGCCGAAGTGCGAGGACAGCGAAAATTTGAGCCTGTGTAAAATCGTGTCTGCTGCGAATATCTGAGTATGGTGTCAGGACCTGTTGAGCGGTTTTTAGGCCAGCTTCGCCAAAACAAGTGGCGATTTTGTCCAAAGCTGATTTGAACGCAGTCGTCACATCGGGTGTTCTTTTCCTCAGTGTATGCAAAAATGTCATAAGAGTCTCACGGGTTTTGGCTCCATTCTCAGATTGTGAGCCAAAACTGATTTTTCTGGCAATAACGAGCGGCCGAAGTTCCCTTTCAGCGAGGTTATTATCAGCAGGGACAGTCCTGTCATCAGCCCAGTGATAAAGTCTGTCTGCCTTTTCTCTAAAGATATCCTGAATCTTCCAGATAGCAGGATGTTTTGCATGTCGGTTAGTAATCTCAATAATGGCATCCTTGATTTTTGCTGCCTGTCGTTTGAATTGCTGCATAGTCATATCTAATGTACGAAGGCTGATTGCGTTGATATTCTTTTTGGCTGTTCGGCTTCACCGGAATCTTTGAAGATGGTGTAGATGAACCGAAAAACCCTTCCTTGGCTGAACGTTGCTGGTAGCGTAACTTTGCTTTGAGAGAAACAATTTCTTCTTCGAGTTCGTTAATCTTTTGCTGTTTGCTGAGGCATCCTTTGCAATATGTCATGGCAATCTTTCCGTGATTTATTCAACTGGCCTATTTGTTATCGGGGCTTGGATTTTGCAATCTTGAGTTATATGGGCGATGAAACGTTGTACAAAATTATTTTTTTAAAAAAATTCAATCCCTGTCGGTACACCCCAAGAGGCTGTTCTTCCACTCCTAAAGCCGCATAGTTACACTGAAAAACGAGGTATTAGCGCATATCGAAGCTCGCTTGACAGCAAAATAATACCCACCCATAACTGTGCGGTTACGCAGAAATTTAAAAATATTTCGCATTTTTAGTCAAAATAGTGTATAATTACACGATATCGCAAGTGGAAAAAAACTCCGAAAGTAGTATATTTATAGAAGCTGTGGTTTTGCTGTTCTTCGGATAGAAATAATATTTTAAAGGACGTATAAGGTGTGAGTGTTTGAGATTTAAGGGAAGGAGGTAAAACAGGCCCCATAAAATCATTTTATAAACGCAGATTTTGATGGATGAGTGAAATTCTATACGGCTATTTCAATAAAAAGAGTTGTGTGTAATATTGTCATTTAAAATCAAATATAGTCACTTTTTTAATATTTAATAAAGGAGGTGTATTATGTGTAAGAGATTGTTATTTTTAGCATTAGTGGCAATGTTGTCGTTGTCTCCTGTGGTCTTGGGGAGTACAATTGTAGACGATGACTTTAATGATGGTAATATCGAAACCAACACCGCGGGCATCGGTACGGGATTCAATTACTGGGACATTGGATGGAGTGGAAATGTCACGGAAGCAAACTCAATGGTAATCCTTAATGGCCCGGTTCACGGTGGGTCCCGATGCTCGATAGCCTCCAAAGAAGGTGCCGCCATCCAGACAGCTCCCGCTCTTTATGAGTTTCTGGGAGTTAGCTTTGCTGTGGGCAATACAAGTGCTGGAGCGACAGCTCGGGATTGTGTAGGTGTCAAGGAAGATAATGCAGCCTGGGACTACGACGTCGGGCTGCCGACCGGTTTCTGGATTCAGTTTGAAAACACTTCGCTTACGATAGCCGACGGTACCGGTGGATGGAATGGGACCTCTGTTTTGTTTTACGAAGCCGCTGACGATACCAAAACAGTGTTGGCGACCTGGAGCTTTGATACGCTTAACTGGTATCCCGGAACACAGGACCTTACACCGGTACTGGACATTGTTCTGGAACTTGACGCCGATGGTTATGCGCTGTCCATTGCCGGAGACACGATCACCCTTCTGTCGGGTTCGCTGTCCAATAGCTATGCCGCGGCCGGGATTACAAACGAATTGGCCACAGGTTATGCGACCGCTTATATCCAATCGGAAAACCCCGGTATCGACATTTTGATTGATTCAATTATCATTTTAATTCCTGGAATTGCCGGGAATCCGAACCCGCCTGATGGTGCCACTGATGTGGGTACTAACCCTACCCTTAGCTGGGAGCCTGGAAAGTACGCTGCAGGGCACCATGTATATTTTGGCGACAATCTCGCAAATGTAGAAGCAGGCACCGGGGGCACAGACAAAGGCATCGTAACCGAGCCGAATTATGTTCCAATGCCCCTCACAAACGGCACAACCTACTACTGGCGGATCGATGAGGTAAATGATGCCTGCGACCCGTATCTCTGGAAGGGCGATATCTGGACCTTTACGGTTTCGCCGCTGTTTGCCTCGCAGCCTTCACCTTATAATGGTGAGACTTGTGTTTTCTGGGATCCTTGCACAGTCTTAAGCTGGAACCGTGGTGCTGAGGCGACTCAAAGCGAGTTGTACTTTGGTACCGACTCGGAGGCATTGGATTATGTTACTACGATAACTCATGACGGCAACGATCACTATAGTTACGAAAAAACAGGCCTTGACCCCGAAATAGACTATTACTGGCGTATTGATGAGGTCAACGATGGCAACTTATGGGCAGGTGATACCTGGAGTTTCACGACATTACCTGATTTTCAGGTTACAGATTCTCATCTTGTCGCCTGGTATCCGTGTGATTGTCCCGACCGTCCGGAACTCGACTG
>CAYNDE010000079.1:0-7658 GCA_964395535.1 uncultured Pirellulales bacterium | reverse complement strand
GCATACTGTAATATAGTGATTTTAAGGATTTATGCAATAAATAGAATGTAAAAAACGTCTTTATTTTTAGAAAAAGCCTGAAAATGGATGCGCATACTGAGTTAGAAGAAATAATAGCCGGCTGTCAAGAGGGGGATGCCGAGAGCTTTTCGCGGCTGGTGGATTTGTACAGCAGACGATGTTACGGCTATTTTTTCCGGATGACAGGCAGCAGGGCGGTCAGCGATGATTTGCTCAGCGAGCTCTTTGTAAAACTGGTAGAGAAGATAGGGACGTTCAAGGGCGAGAGCTTCGATAGCTGGCTTTTTAAGGTAACGAGCAACGTTTTTCATGATTACCTGAGAAGAAAGTATCGTGACGGTAAGGTGATTGAAAGCCGCAAAGAAGAGCTTGAGGAAAGAATCAAGCAGGAGCAAAGACGGGGGAGTCGAAAGGAAGATGAGCAGATGGATAAGCTTCAGGAGAAGATTGAGCGTCTTGATGGGCAGACGCGGGAGCTGATAATGCTGCGGTTTTATTCGCAATTGAGTTTCAAAGAAATAGCAAAGATGCGAGGTGAGCCGATAGGGACGGTGATGTCGAAGGTTCACAGGGGCGTGAGGCGGCTTCGCGAATTAATGGGGTGAAATTATGGCAGAGCGAAAAGACGAAAATCTGAAGGAGCTTTTCGAGAATTTTGTCGGGCCTGAGCAGGCAAAACAGGCGGTTGAGGATATACAACGAGTCGAGCAGATGCTGGAGGAGAATCCTGCTCCTGAGCCGAGCGAAGAGCTGCAGTGGCAGATAAAGGAGAGAATATGTGAAGCTCTTGAGAAGAGAAGAAAAGTGAGGAGTTACTGGATGCCGGCCTATCGAGCTGTTGCTGTGGCGGCTGTTATTATTTTTGTTTTTGTGGTCAGTATTGAATTGTTCAAGAGACCGATAGAGGTAAGCAAGCCAGAGCTGATAGGTTATGTAGCAGCTATACCTGCGGAGGTTTGGGAAGGCAGTAATATTATAGAAGATGATGCGGAACTTTCTGTTTTGTCGGCGGAGATAGCGCAGATAGAGGATGAATATTTTACGGTGCAATTGGACCAGGGTTACGGTAACGGAAAAGACAGCTTGACGGAGCTTGAGCTGGAGCTGATGGATATAGACAGTGAATTTTGGGAAAGGATAGAGATATGAAAGGGCTAACCGGAATAGCTTTGTTATTTGCGGCGGTTTTGCTGGTGACGGGAGTTCAGCCTTGTTTGGCAGATGTCAATGAGGCAGAGAACGTATTCGAGGAATTTCCTGAGCGGATGTTCAGGGAGTTTGAGCCTACCGAAGAGATGATTGACCGTTTTATGGACGGGCTCAAAGAGGCTGAGCCGGAAAAGGCGGAAGAGCTTATCAAGCTGCGAGAAAAAGAGCCTGAGAAATTCAATGAAGAGATTAAGAATATTATGCGAGAGCATTTTCGTCAGATGTTTCGAGGGCAGTGGGAGCGTGGCGGCCCCGGCGGCTTTGCCGGCGGTCCTGAAGGTCGAGACCAAAGAGGTCCTGAGGGTCGCGAGAGAGGGCCGAGGAGGGGCGATATGATGGCAAGGTTCGCTGAACTGCAGGAGAAATTCCTCGTATGGCTGAAAGAAAATTATCCAGAGGATTCCAAGAAGCTGGCAGAGATAAAGGAAAAGAATCCTGAATTACATGAGAGGCAATTGCACCTTATATGGATGAAGTACGGAATGATTTTTATGACGGCGCAGGAGAATCCGGAGCTGGCGGAGTTACTTAAACAACAGAATGAGCTTAACCGTCAGCGTGACGAGCTGATGCGGAAGATCGGCAAAACCAAAGATGAGAAAGAAAAACAGAAACTTGTCGGTGAGCTTGAGGATGTGCTGGGCAAAAAGTTCGACTTGATAGTCAGACGCAAGCAGATTGCGTTCGAGCAGCTTCGTGAGAGGCTGGCCGAGCTTGAGAAACAGGTCAAGGAAAGCGAGGCCAAGGTCGAAAGATGGCAAAAGGCTGAATTCAAGCAGGAGCAGGTTAAAAACAGGCTCGCAGAGCTTGTTGGAAAGAGCGAGAAGTTCGACTGGGATTAGAGATAATAATTGCTGAATTTTGAGGGGGACTTTTACGGCCGGGTTTGCAGAAAGCAAGCCCGGCTTTTTTATTAGGTACGCAATATTGCATATAAGAGTGCATTGTGTTTATACGGGGTGGCGGATTTGTTCATTTCTTGACATTGGGGGGTGTTGTTGCGATAATGCGGTGTTATGGGTAAAAAGGTAGCGATACTTGGTTCGACAGGCTCGATAGGCAAACAGGCGCTTAAAGTCATTGAGTCTCTCAATTCAACTTTCAGCGGCACAGTGACTGAAAATCCGTGTTACGAGGTTTTTGCGTTGACGGCACATTCGAATGTTACACTTCTTACAGAACAGGCTAAAAAGTATCGGCCTCGATTTGTGTGTGTTACCAATCCCGATTACTATCAGAAGCTTTGCGAAATGCTGGGTGATAGCGGTATTGAGATACTATCGGGTGCGAAAGGGATGGTTGAGATTGCACGGCAGGAGGAAGTTGATATTGTATTAAGCGCTGTTGTCGGAGTTGCGTGTCTGGAGGCTCTTCTGGCGGCGGCTGGCAGAGGCAAAAGGCTTGCGATTGCGAGTAAAGAGCCGCTTGTGATTGCGGGTCAGCTTCTTAGTGAAATTGCGGCGGAGAATGGGGCAGAGATTATACCGATAGACAGTGAGCATTCGGCGGTTTTTCAGGCGATGCAGGCCGGCCGGCGCGAGGAGGTGAGCAGAATAATATTGACAACGTCAGGCGGGCCTTTTCGGGAATTTTCGGCTGATGATATGGAGAAGGTGACAGTTGAACAGGCCCTTGCACATCCTGTTTGGGATATGGGGCCGAAGATTACGGTGGATTCTGCGACGATGATGAATAAGGCTCTGGAGGTTATCGAGGCGCGTTGGCTGTTCGATATTCCGGTTGAAAAAATCGAAGTTCTGGTTCATCCTGAGTCGATAGTACATTCATTGGTTGAATTTGTGGACGGCTCGGTCGTTGCTCAATTAGGTTTGCCTGATATGTGTCTTCCAATACAGTATGCGTTGACTTATCCTTGTCGTGTGGCTGGTATTGCGAAGCGATTGCGGCTTGAGGATGTTGGGCAGCTTAGTTTTGAGCATCTGAATTGTGAGGTTTTCCGTGCGTTGCCGTTAGGCTATGAGGTTGCCAGGGCAGGCGGGACAGCGGCGGCGGTGTTTAATGCCGCGAATGAGGCGGCGGTCGGGCAGTTCCTTGAAGGCAGAATAAGATTTGTGCAGATAGTCGAACTTACAGAGCACTGCCTCGATAAGCACAGCGTTAAAAGAAAAGCAGGTCTCGAAGAACTACTCGATGCCGACCGATGGGCAAGAGAACAAGTCAACAATGCGATAGGATATATTCCGGTAGAGGACAGGTAAGATTGGAGTTAATTGATGGCAGAAGAAGAACAGACAAACTCAGATTTAGCCGGTGAGAAAAACTCAGGGAAAAGCGGAAAGGGCAAGTTTTCGCCTTTTTTATGGCTGGTAGTTATAGTTGTTGGGATATTTTTATTGTTAAGGCATTTCGGGGCAGCGGTATTGTGGAATTTTTTTCTTGCGGTTTCTGTTTTAGGTGTGGTCGTTATAGTTCATGAGTTCGGCCATTTCATAGCTGCCAAGCTTTCCGGAATGAGGGTCGAGGCTTTTTCGTTTGGATTTCCGCCGACGATACTTGGGATTAAAAGGACCCGTGACGGTCACCGGATTAGAATTTTGCCGATGTTTTTCAGGAGGCGAGAGCAAGTCTCGCCATCAGAGGAGAATGGAGATGCTCAAGAGGATGCCGAAACTGAAGACGAATCCCAGGGAGATGGATTGATTTTTACATTTGGAAAGGTAAAAAATCCCGGCGAGACGGAATATCGCATCAGCCTTATTCCTTTCGGCGGATATGTAAAGATTTTCGGCCAAGAGGATATCGGCAGGATAAAATATAGTAATAATCCTCGCTCATATACGAACCAGCCTGTATGGAAGCGTGTTTGTGTTATTTCGGCGGGTGTGATTTTCAATGCGATTCTTGCTGTCATATTGTCGGTTATCGTTTTTAGTGTAGGTATAAAACTTATTCCTCCAATAGTAGGCGGAGTTGCAGCCGGTACACCAGCGTCCCGGGCAGGGCTAAAGGGCGGTGATGAGATAGTTGAAGTTGCCGGACACAGCTATAATCTTGAGTTCGCGGATGTTGGAATGTGGGTGGCGCTTGCTGATGAGGGGCAGGCGGTTAATTTGAAGGTTCGTCACGAGGACAGCTCCATAGAAGATTATAAAATTGTCCCTCAGGAGTATGATAGAGGTATGGGACCAGTCAGGGAGCTTGGAATAATTTTACCATTGACGCTGAAGGTGGCACGGCTGACAAGTAAAGAAGACGAAGAACGATTATATTCCGAGACAGGGCTAAGGCCGGGTAATGTTATAAAAGCGGTTAACGGTATCGCAATGGATAAACAGTGGCAGATGGAGAGGATAATAAGCGATTTATTCGAGCCGACAGTAACATTGACAACTGAACGTGTGATTAAAGCACAGGACGGAAGCTCGAAGAAAGAGGTTGTTGAAACGGAAATTGACCTTGGTCTTAATGTGCTGCCGTCAGCGAATAAAGAAAATGACCTGGGCAATATATATTCAATTGAGCCCTGCCTGAAAGTCGGAAGTGTAACTTTGGAACGGGACAACGGATTGGTCAAAGGGGATATCATAATTGCAGCCGATGTTGTTGAATATCCCGACTTTAATCAACTCAGGAAGATAGTTGAGTCTAACGAAGGAAAAGAGATAGCTTTAAAGGTATTACGGGCTGATTTGAACGGTGTTGTCCGGCCGGTAGATGTCAGAGTTGTTCCAGTAAGAAGAGAAAAAATGGTCATGATTGGTTTCGTACCAACGTATGCTCTTGATATTTGCCGAGTAGCAAAGACTACCAATATATTATTCCGTAAGAAAGAGACTGCGGCACTTGAGATACCGTCCGGGTCGGTGATAACCGCAGTCAACGGCAAGGCTGTCAGCAGCTTTTACGATTTTGCCAGGGAGATGAGAAATAACGTAAACAGCGACGTTAGGATTGAATGGCAGGGCAGCGACGGCAATGCCGGCGAAGCGGTATTCGGCAGTGAGCTGTGGGCTAATGTTGTGCCGGTGGAAAGTATTCCGCTGATTGGGATACAGTTCGAGCAGATGAAGAAACTTTACAGGGCTGAAGGAATTTTCGACGCGGTGAAAATGGGTTATAAGAAGGCGGTGAATAATATCGTAATGGGATATACGACGATGGTTCAGGCCATTCGCAGGCAGGTAAGCCCGAGAAATTTTATGGGCCCGGTCGGCATTCTTACATTCAGTTACCAGGTTGTAACGGAATCGTCGAAGTTATATTATCTTTATATGATAGCGCTGATAAGCGCATTAATCGGGGCATTTAATACGATACCAATATTGCCTTTCGACGGGGGGCATATCGTGTTTTTGATTGTCGAAGAGATAAAAGGCTCACCTGTGAGTCGAAGAATTCAGGAATCTTTCTCGACAGCAGGGTTTTTGCTGCTACTGATACTTGCTGCTTATATCACGTTTAATGATGTTGTTAGGACTATCAGGTTTTTTTAGGTAAGGGATTGAATAATATGTCTGCTGATAAGATTGAAGGAAGAAGCGGGCTGAGTGGTAAGGTCGGGTCGGGTGAGAATGTTTATGAGCAGCTTAGGGACGAGGACAGCAGCTTGGCGCAGGGATGCGAGCGATGGCATAACGGGATATTCGCGGCGTTGAGGCAGGCGGATAAGAGGGTGTGGGAGCTTGTAGCGAGCGAGTACGAGCGCCGGCGGAACAGCATACAATTATTGGCAGCGGAGAACGAATGTTCGAAAGCGGTCCTTGCGGCTCTTGGGTCGGTGATGCAGAACAAGACGGCGGAGGGCAGTATATCGGATAGACGACACGGCGGCTGTGAGGTTGTTGACAGGATAGAGCAATTGGCGATTATGCGTGCGAAAGAGGTATTCGGCGCGAGATATGCGAATGTTCAGCCTCACTCAGGGACACAGGCGAACCAAATAGTAATCACAGCGATACTGCGAAAAGGTGACAAGATATTGAGTATGGCTTGCGAGCAGGGCGGGCATTTTTCGCACGGCTCGGCTGATTCTTTTACGGGCAGATTCTTCGAGGTGGAGAGATACTGCCTGGATGAGAAAAGCTTTCGGTTGGATTACGATTCGATAAGAGAGAAGGCTGTTCGATTCAGGCCTAAACTTATAATATGCGGAGCGAGTGCGTATCCGAGGGCTATAGATTTTGCGAGGTTCAGGAAGATTACGGATGAGGCGGGAGCATATCTATTGGCGGATATTTCTCATATCGCCGGCCTTGTCAGTGCGGGAGTGCATCAGTCGCCGATAGATTTTGCACATTTTACGACGACCAGCACGTATAAGCCGGGCGGGCCGAGAGGTGGACTTATATTGATGGGTAAAGACTTCGATAAACAGGCAGAGGCAGCAGGCAGGAGGACGGTGTTGTGGCAGCTTATCGAGGCTAATACATTTCCCGGCGTTCAGGGGACACCTTATTTTAATAATATTGCGGCGAAGGCGGTGTTTTTTAATGAGATGCTTTCGGATGAGTATAAGCATTGGCAGGGCAGGATAATAGAGAATGCGAAGAGACTTGCTCAGAGGCTTTTGGATTTGGGCTATGATATAATGACGGGCGGGACTGATAATCATATGGTAATTTTGAATGCTGCCGGCCTGAAGGAGGGATTAACGGGCCGGATGGCTGAGAAGATTCTGGGAGAGGTCGGAATAGTTGTGGACAGGATAGAGCTGCCAACGGATGCAAAGAAAAAGGACAAGAGTCCTGGTGTCAGGCTTGGAACGGCGATAGTTGCAAAGCTGGGTATGGGGACGGAGCAGATGGATTTAATTGGCTCATTGATTGATGAGGCGTTAAGGAGGACAGTGGCTGCAAACGAGGGTGAGTATGTAATCGATGAGGGGCTTAAGGAGCGGATTCGCATTAAGGTTGCACAGCTTTGCAGAGAATATGTGCGGGATTAGTCGAAGGTAATTAAAGGGGAGAAAACTATGGTAAAGGGGTTAAAAGTTTTCGTGGTAATGCCGGCTTATAACGAGTCTGCTCATATCAGGGATACAATAAGCAAAGTACCTTCGATTGTTGATAAGATTATTGTTGTGGATGATGCAAGCACTGATAATACTGTCCAGATAGTTCAAGAAATTGAGGATGAGCGGATTGAGACAATCGAGAATAAGGAGAATCTTGGTGTTGGGGGAGCAACAATAGCAGGGTACAAGCGGGCACTGAGAGAGGATGCCGATATCGTGGTTAAGCTCGATTCGGACGGTCAGATGGATCCTCGCAACATCGGCAAGCTTATAAAGCCGATAGTAAATTGTGAGGCTGACTATGCGAAGGGATTTCGGTTTCACGACAGAGCGACACTTCGCAAGATGCCGAAGATTCGGCTGATAGGGAACCTGGGTTTGTCTTATTTTGTGAAGATGGCGTCGGGGTACTGGAATATTTTTGACCCGGTAAACGGTTTCACGGCGATACACA
>CAYNDE010000078.1:0-7664 GCA_964395535.1 uncultured Pirellulales bacterium | reverse complement strand
CTGCGAACTCTGCGGTTATGTATTTTTGTATCTCTTTACGAAACCAGCGTACTGGGCGGGAGTGTCGATACCATCGGTTGTATGCTTAACCTTTGCGACAAGAATTTCAAAGCCGTTCTCAAGAGCACGCAACTGCTCGAGTTTTTCTGCTCTTTCCAGCGGTGTCTGAGGCAGCTTCGTCAATTTCAGCAGAAAATCCTTGCGATATGCGTAAATGCCAAGATGCCTGAGATAAAGTTCTTTAGGCCCCAAACCGCCCTGCTGTCTGTCATAAGGAATAACAGAACGGGAAAAATATATAGCCCGATGGGCTGCTTCGCTCGTCGCTTGTCGCTCGTCGCTTGTAACAACGACTTTAACAATGTTGGGGTCGGCAATCTGTTCGGGATTTTCAAAGGGAGCTGCAAGTGTGGCCATTGGCGCATCGGGATTATCGAGCAAAATCCGAGCGAGCAAGTCTATATTTGCTGGGTCGATTTCGGGCTCGTCGGCCTGCACGTTGACAATGATGTCATAATCCAGATTGGCGACGGCTTCGGCGATGCGGTCGGTGCCGCTTTTACAGTCGGGACTCGTCAGGACGCAATCGGCACCAAAAGATTTAGCAGCCTCAATGATGCGTTCGTCATCGGCGGCGATAAGGACTTTGGATGGCAATTTGGCGAGTTTAGCTCTCTCAAAGGTGTGCTGGATGAGGAATCGGCCTGTATCTTTGGCGAGAACTTTACCAGGAAATCTTGTAGAACCGTATCGAGCAGGAATACAAACTACAATTTTCACAATATTTTTCCGCCAGCAGAATTTTTTCTAATAATACCAGCTTATCATAATAAAAGGAAAAAGCCGCTTGTCAATGCTGCAAAAAATAATCGCTGATTGCGCTGATTATTAAAACTACGAAAAACTAAATTTAGACACGGATTTACACAGATTAACACTGTTATATTTTATTTTAAGCCACAGAGGGCACCGAGAACACAGAGGAGAATGAATATAAAATATGAACTAAAAATTGTTAGCGGGTTTTTCTTAAAACAAAAGCTTGTCGTGAGCGAAGTCGAACGATACCAAAGACGAGGGCAAGGAAAAATGGGGAAAATATTGAATTTAAGTCACGGCCAGGATGGCCGTGCTACGTTGTTTCGATTAGTGATATTACGTAGATGGCGAGGGTGATTATAATGAGCAGGCCTATGAGGAATAAAAAGAGAGCAGTGGTTTGCTTTAAGAAATGTTTAAATGTGATTTGCCTGACCTTCATAGCCTTGTAAACAACGACGCCTGCAACGGCAAGAGGAAACAGCCAGAACATAGACTGGGGAGTCGTTCCGATGTTTATCGGATGGGTGAAGCTGGCAATTATTTCGAGCAAAATCACTTTACAGGTTTCCTCCAACAGTTTTGAGCGACCTGTTATAGGCAAAGTGAACAGAATTTACTATACATAAGAGATTGAGCAGGCCTGCAACGCTTGTATATATCTGGCCTATATCGTAAGTTCTGCCATAGACAGGATTATTTAGGCCGGCAGAGATTGAGCCGATTATTATGACCAGAGGAGAATTGAGAACCTGTGCGATAAACCAGAGTTTTGCATCGACGTAATCTATTACACTGACAGAGGCGATATATATGCCGATTGTGAAAGTCAAGGTGATTGCAATGAAAATGATGATTGCCCTTTTTTTCTCTCCGAGCAGCAGGTAGCCTGCACCTGGAATAAGCCAGCCGGCAAGGGCTATAATAATCAGATAGAAAGCGTAAAATTGTTTTTGAATTTGCTTCATAAGGTACCTGTCTGATTTTCGGCAGGTTGATTAGCATCCTGCGTCATCGGTTGTTTGCCGACTTTTTTGTAATTCGTGCGTTTCAGGATATAATCGGGATTAAAATGAACGGCAGCTATTGACTGGGCGCGTGCGATGTCTTCCTCGTACATCCTTATTGCCTTTTCAGTTCTGTAGATGCCCTGGTCGATACGGTCAACGTTCAATTTTTTAATGCAGAACCAGGCCATTTGAGATTTTATTTCGAGAGGCGGCGGCGGAGCCGTCAGCGAGTTTGCGTCAGGCGGTACGAGAGAATAAAGCTTTTCGATAAGGCGGTTTTGTCTTTGAAGATTGAGCAGTAAAGACCGCAAGGCGGGATTTCCGGCAGCATTTGCAGAGAAGACTTTAAGCTGCATATCCGTCATCCTGGGCATATCGTTCATTGTAATCAGGCTGAAATTGTTCGGATCAGGTTCGTTGCTGTCGGGCTTTGGATATAACTGATTGAATTTATTTATGGCGTTTTGCCAGCCAGTTTCGGCGGCGAGAGCTAAAAAATCATCGGCCTTCTGTTTTGCGATTTTCATTGCAGCCAGATTTTTCAGGTCTTCGGTGACTTTTTGCCTGACCGAGTAGAGATTCCGGTCATCCTGATTGTTCGGCTCACCCAGGCTGAGAGTTTCGGTGCTGAAGGTAAGATTGACATTTTCCGGCGGAGCGGCTTTTTCGGCTTGTACGATGCGGACGAGAGCTCTTATGTTAGCGGAGATATCCTTCAGAGGTCCGATGTTCTCAAAAAGCTGCGGTTTTTGCACATCGAAAGAGCCAAGTTTGCTGGTTCCGATTTCGTCCACAGCAAAAACTATTCTGTGCAGCCAAATCCTGTTTGGATTATATATGGGGTCGAAACCGTAACCTTCGAGGTAAAGACCGCCGAGATATTCATCCTTTTGAATGTCAGCGGTACTGAGCAGGCCGGTACGGCCGGTGTAGATTTTTATTTTGTACTCTTCGCTGAGTCTGTCAGCAGCGTCTTTGTAGTTACCGGCAATTTTCTCAAACTGCCCGGCTGTGATTTTGCCGGAGTCGGCGTCCAGCTCTAAAGCAGCTTCGGTAAGAGATTTTGCTTTCTGGAAGATTTCGTTTGCCCTGGAGTTTATTCGGTCAAGCTTTAATTTTTCAAAGATTATAGCGGCGACCTCAGGATAGGTCTGAAAACGAGTAGTCAATGAACTGTTGGGGTCATTGGGGTCTGAAGGAACCTGCTGAGTAAATCTTTCTCTGTTGTTCTGGAAGAAATCCAGAGCCTGCTGCTGTGTTGGTTTTTCGATAATCTGCTCGATATCCTCAATGCTGACAATGATGTACTGCAGAGCAGCTCTGCCGGGCAGCATATAACCGAAGCCGTACGGATTGTTTTCGCTGGGATTTCCGGGGAGGAATTCTTTATGAGTTTCAAACTGTCTGGTGATTTGAGCATCGTTCGGCTCGCTAACGGCTTTTGTAAAAACAGAGGCATCGAATTTGACGAATTCGACATCAATGGTCTGAAGTATTAGATTGACGTTATGTTTTATCTGCTGCTCGGTGACATCTTCACTTGAGCAGACCAGGTGTGAATACTCTATGATGTCCAGGAGGCTGGCGAAGGTTTCGAGTATTTCTTTTTCGGGGACACCAACCGATTGTGAGCGTGGCGGAGGATTTATAAAATAATCTATTATCTGAGAATAACTTGAGCCTTCGAAAAGCTGTGGTATCAAGGCTGCGAGGAAATTTTTGGCCTCTTCGGTAGAAGTATTGACGCCGGCCTGCTGCGCTTCGGTTTTCAGCAGGAACCACATTGTGACAGCGGAATCGGGATATTTGAAGGTTTCGTTTATCTGTTCGTCACTGATGGTATAACCCTGAGAAGTTCTTATCTGTTTTGCATATGCGAACGAGAAGGGTGAGACACTTGTGTCTGAAAAAAGCAAATCTGCGAGAAACAAGGCATTTAAGTCAAGCACACGTCTGTACGGTTGAGAAAATAGAGGCATACCTCTAAGCGTAGCAGGGATTTTCAGCATTCTAAGGATTTGCAGCTCCCGATAGGAGCGTTCATAGTCAAAAGCTGTTATTTTTCTGTTTTCATCGTAGTATGCGATTACTTTATTTCGGCCCCTACCAATCTGTCCGAGTATCTGCTGAAGAGCAGTGCCTCCTATAAAGCCGACGAGCAATATTACGACAACAACAGCCATTATTTTTGTCTGATTCTTGCGAAACCATTTTATCAGGTTCATAGCCATACTCCAAATCTTGAGCCTGCCATTATTTTTGAAATTCTAAAGTATATCGAAATTCAATTGTGTTGCAAGAAAAATAGATATTTGAAAGCAGAGAGTTTTAAGGAAGAAAAGAGATGAGAGGATTAAGAGACCGAGGTAAAAAATTAAAAATTTGAATTCCGAGGTGTGCCGATGATATTAATGTTATCTTTTGGGTAAAAGTTTCAACCGATACATCAAAAGCCGTGTTATTATTACAATTTTCGAGAATCTCTTTCGAAAAAGGTAACTCTTGATTACCCGAGGTGATTTTAATAAGATTATTGATATCGTACGGAGAAAATTATGTTTTTAAGCGTTTAAATGGGAAACCTTCGCTAGTATGAAATTTGAGTCCTGGTTATTAAAAATATTTGTGTTTTTATTGCTTGTCTCGTCTGCGACAGGGATGCAATCTCGGTCTGCACCCATTGAAATTTCAGGCGATATTCATAACTATACCAAAATCAGCGCAGGCTGGAGCCATATTTTGGCATTAACATCCGACGGCAGTATCGTTGGTTGGGGTGATAACACATTGGGCATGGCTGACCCACCGGATGGTAACGATTTTATTGATATCGCTGCGGGATGTTACTTCAGTCTCTGTCTGAAGAGTGATGGTACTATTGTGGGATGGGGGAGCGAACTCGATTCGAAACTCAGTATCCCAGAGGGTAATAATTTTACTGCCATTGCCGCAGGTTCAAACCATAGTCTTGCATTGAGAGCGGACGGCAGCATTGTATGCTGGGGTGATAATAGATTTGGTGGGTGTGAGATACCAAAAGGAAATGATTTTACCTGCATAGCTGCCGGGTTTATGCATAGTCTTGCATTGAAATCGGATGGAAGCGTTATCGGCTGGGGTGTTAACATATTTGGTCAGACAACTGTACCAACCGGCAATGATTTTGTCGCAATAGCTGCAGGGTACACTTTTAGCTTAGCATTAAAATCAAACGGCAGTATAGTATCCTGGGGTTTTAATCCTTGTGGTGAACCTCCGTCAGGTAATGATTTTACCGCCATTGCCGCAGGCCGTGAACATTGTCTGGCATTGAGGTCAGACGGCATTATTGTCGGTTGGGGAAGTAATGACCGAGGTCAGGCCTTATCACCGAAGGGTAAAGATTTTATCGCCATAGCCGCAGGACCTTCGTACAGTCTGGCATTGAAGAAGGACGGCAGCATCATCGGCTGGGGGGACAAATATGCTATGGAGCAACCGATAATTCCCAAGCCACGGGCAAAAGAAAAAACTAAAAAGGAATTCAAAAAAGAACTTGCAGAGGCGATTGAGGTTAAAAAAGCATCTGATTTCAGGTCCTTCAAATCACCTCCGAAAATAATTAAGCTCATATTAGATGACCAGACAAATATAGAATTAATTTATATCAAGCCGGGCACTTTTACTATGGGCAGAAATGTGGGTTGGGGGGAGAAATTGATTTCAAAAATCATGTCCGTATATATGGTTGGTAAGTATCCCGACGATTGGCCGGCACGTAAAGTGACAATTACTAAAGGCTTCTATATCGGAAAATACAAAGTAACAACCATTCAGTTTTGTCACTTTCTAAACACGATTGACAATCCAAAGGATTACGTTGAATTGAACCAATTCGCTCCAATAGAAATCAAAGACGGCGCTTATGTTCCCAAGCCGGATTGTGAAAACGTTGGCGTCAATGTTGTACATTGGAAAGGGGCTAAGGCATTTTGTGATTTGCTAAGTGAGAAGACAAGCCTTACTGTCCGCCTGCCGACCGAAGCGGAATGGGAGTTTACTGCCCGCGGACCTGAAGGGCGAACCTATCCCTGGGGAGAGTCAACAGATGTAGAAAGCGATGAATACAGCGGATGCTATAAGGACTATAAGAAATATCCACATCCCTGGAGTCGGCCTGCAGTAGATGAATTTTTGGAGAATGTGACACCGGATGGTGTTGTTGGAATGGCCGGTTGGATTGGGGAATGGTGCTCTGATTTCTACGGGGTTCGATATTTAAGAAAAGACACCATTGACCCCAAAGGGCCAACGGAAGAAGACCTTTTAGACAAATCAATCAATCCTTTTATAGTTTTTGACAACGAAAAGTATCACGTACTCCGCCGTTGTCCAGGAAGTGCCAAAAGCAGGAGCTTCGGTGATACAGTCGGTGGAGTAGGCGTCTATGGTTTTCGTATAGTAGTAGAAAGTGAATGAGTTTTCGGAGAAATTCTAAACGACAAAAAGAATTCCTAATTAACGTCATTTCTCAGGTTAGGGTTTGAGGCGGGAGAGGAAATCCGTAATATTGCGAACAAACCGTCTGAAAGTAACGGCGCGGGCGAGTTTTTTTAGCTGATTATCGTCGGGAGCCAGTTTCAGGGCTTTTTTAAGGTTCTCATCGGCCTGGTCGAATTTTGCGGTTTTAAAATAAAGATATGCCAGGTTTTTTAGGGCACCTGTGTGCTGCGGGTCGATGTCAAGGGTATTAGTAAAGAGCAGTGCAGCATTATCGAATCTTTTCCTTATAATATCGATACATCCAAGATAGTAAAAGGCATCGGCGTTTGTGGAGTCGAGGTCGATGGCTCTCAATAAACAATTTGCAGCATAGTCGATGTCACCAAGCTCAAGGAAGATAGAGCTCATTGAGACAAGAGCGTCGGGATGGTCGGGAGTTAACTGCAATTCTGCAAGCAGATAAGCCTTTGCCTTATTTTTGTCTTTTGTTTTCAGGCAGCAAAGTGCCAGGCGGTACCGCGGGCCAGCAAGAGCGGCATCAATATCAAGAGCTTTGTTATAAAGTTCATCGGCCTTCGCATAGTCATTATTATTGAAGGCAATCTCACCGAGATAAAAGAAGGCAGGAGCGAAATCGGGATTCAGCTCGATGATTCTGTTGAATTTTTCCTTTGCGGATTCGAGGTCGGCTGTCTGGAGAAGGAACAGACCGAAATCGAGGATGGCATCGATGTTGCCCGGGTTTGCCCGAAGCTCTTTTAAGAAGTAGTCTTTTGTATTTTCAAAATCGTTCTGGGCCTGATATGCCTGTGCGATTCGATAGTTTATCTGCGGGTGCGCGGGGTCAAGCTGCTCGGTTCTTTTCCAACAGCGGACGGCTTTTTCAAACTGCCGCTGAATGAAAAGACTGTTTCCAATATTGTAATAGCAAAGCGGGCAGTCAGGATTTATCTGCTGAGCGAGATAAAACATCTGCTCTGCGAGGTCGTGAAGGCCCATTTCGGTATAAGCAATGATACGATTGCAATAAGAAGGTTCGAAGTCAGGGTCGAGCTTTTGTATGTGCTCAAAGGTCGCGATGGCCAAGTCATAATAGCCGATTCTTGTATAATCTACGGCGAGAGAGTTTAATATTTCGAGGTCATCTGGATTGAGGGATAGAGCTATTTCATATTCGCTTATCGCATCTTCGAAACGGCTGGCTGAATCGAGTGCAAGAGCCTTATCGAAGTGCCAGGAAGAATTTGCGGGATTCATCTCCAGAGCTTTGTCGATTTCAGTAATTGCCTGGTCTATGTTTCCGCTCTCATAGAAGACAAAGGCGTTTATGGCCTTTTTTTCGGCCTGGTCATA
>CAYNDE010000077.1:0-7721 GCA_964395535.1 uncultured Pirellulales bacterium | reverse complement strand
TTGCATCTGGATTCATAATCCGGGACATCTTATTGCAATTTCTCATTGCCGGACCGCCTCCAATTATGAGCACGTCAAATTCTTTTGTTCCCATATCTATTCTCTCTTAGCTTTGACTAATTCTTATAAATTTCCAATACTCCATTACTCTACCATTTACAGCCGTTAGGCCGGAGGCGCGTAAAGTACTCACATCCATTAGTTTATTTGTATATACAAATAAAGCGATAGATATACCCAAAAAAATTTATTTCCTTTTTATTACCTCTACAATTTTTCTTACTCGCACATCAATCACTCTATAGCATGTTTTTGTTCCTTCTCTTCTACCTTTAATAATGCCTGCATTTTTCAATATCCTAAGATGCTGGGAGATGGTAGATTGAGGCATCCCTAATACCTTTTGAATTTGGGCAACATTACATTCATCCTTGAGTAGACCAGCTACCATCTTTAATCGCGCCGGATGGGACAGGGCTTTTAATGTTTCGCTGGCTTTTTCGTAGTTTACTGCCACTATAAAATCCTATTATTCTATCTCTTGATTATCTATGAGAATTCAACTGCCTTCTTTGTTTATGTGAATATCACCCTTAAGTATTTCTCGAATCTGTGGCTTATCATACTCGTTGCCTCATCAATATCTTCGGACTTTACATTTATCCAGTGGATAAGGAACTTATCACCGATAACATCTAATGTAAAAGTGCCCGGGGTTAAGGTAATTGAATTGGCTAAAATCATCTTTGCAACGTCAGATTTAAGGTTGGTTTTTATAACCACAATGCCTGGTTTTATAGGCATTTTGGGGTGGATAATCCGATAGGCAACATCGAAATTGGACTTGATTATCTCCCAGAAAAGAACAATTATGTACACGAAGGAGAATAAAATCCTCTTTATACTTAGCGGAGGCAAACCTAACTTAGAGTAAATGCCGGCTCCAAAGAGCGAAATAATCAGGCAAACCAGACCTCCGCAAATAAGCTCCAGCGGGTCGAATTTCGGGCTCAAAGCCAACCACAAGACAAGGGTGACCACCAAAAGCCATATGAAACCTTTTACCTTCTCCATTTTTTTATAGGCAATTTTTTGCATTTACCAACTCTTGTATTATTGATGTTCTCACTTATAAATTGTGCTCACATTCACAAATTATAACAAGTTTCATCTATTTCTGAAATTTTGTCAATTGATTTTTTTTTAATTTATCTATATATTCGAATATTTGAATATTATTGACAGATACAACAGCCGTCTTAAGCTCTTTAGCTATGTGAACGCATGTTGGAGAGACGAATAGAGGTGGTTTATGAGGTATAACAAAATCCCGGATGAAGCTGTTCGAAGGCTGCCAACTTACCTTCGAGGCTTATTGTCCCTGTCAGAACAAGAACGAAAGAAGATATCCAGTCAGAGGTTAGCCGATTTTCTTGGCGTTAATCATTGGCAGATAAGGAAGGATCTTTCCTATTTTGGCGGCTTTGGCACACCAGGTATAGGCTATGACATCGAAAAGCTCATAAGGCAAATTAGAAAAATTCTAAAACTCAACATGGTTCGCAAGGCAGCTTTGGTAGGTGTGGGCAACCTGGGCTCGGCTGTTTTGAGATATCCGGGATTTCGAATATATGGCTTCGAGATCGCTGCTGCGTTCGATAACAATCCTAAAAAAATCGGCCGAAAAATAGGGCATATCACAGTTGAAGATGTTTCAAAGCTCCAGACGTTGCAGAAAAGAAAAATCGACCTTGGAATTATAACAGTTCCTTGTGAGGCCGCTCAGGAAACATTTAATAAGCTCATCACAGCAGGGATTAAAGGTGTCTTGAGTTTTTCGCCGTGCTATAAAACAGGCCGTAAAAAAATCAAAGTAATAACCATCGATATTGCGATGGACCTTTCCCGTCTGTCATATTATATACCTCCAAGCCAGTTTGTGGCAGGGCAAGCTCTCTCTTAGTTTGATACTTCCCCTTTGCTCTCGTTAGCCAACTTGTCTAATAGGGCAACATACCTGGCTTTGGATTGCAGTCCTACCAGGCGATTTATCTCTTTGCCGTTCTTGATAATAAGAACTGTTGGCATTGCCCTCACACTGTATTGTTCAGCTATCGCAGGCGCTCGGTCGACATTTACTTTGCACACGGTATCCCAGATAGAACAATGTACTTCATATCTGTTGATCTTTTTCAAAGAAATGACCTGTATTGCCTTGGTATTTAGAATAGAACTTGATTTCCTTAAGGCGGAGAATATGGTTATTGCCATTCTTGAGTAGCGTGATTATTCATGGGGCCATTTTAAAGGTTCAGATTTGGTGTGGTCTCTGAACCTTTTTGCTTACGCCGATTAAAAGAGCGTTGTTTAGCATAGCTCATTTACACAATAAGCAAGTACGCCCATCTTCTTTATTCCTGTCTCTCGTCTAACATTAGACAAATGTGATTAATAGAAGCGGCGACCAAACGGTTCAGGGACAGGTACGATAATCACTGTCAAATTCGAAAAGTTCTCCTTCCCTTATTCAGATTTCTACTATTAGTTTTTTCTGCTCACAAATCTAATTTACTGGATTTGACAGGCTAATTATGAGTTTGCAAGTCGTTTTCGAGGCGCATGTAGAATTAATATCGAGCTGAAAAGTGGGTCAAAAGTGGGGCAGTCGTCACGTGATAGCTACTTGTTAACCACTTGTCAGTCAGTTGTTATTCACTTGTAACTCTCAAAAACGCTCGATTTTGCTGTTATAATCTCTTTATTTATAAGCACTTACAAGCTGAGTAAAGGACTGAAAATCCGTGTGTCGGCGGTTCAACTCCGCCCCTGCCCAGTTCTCACAACTCTCTATTTTTCAATAATTTATAACATTAAAACAGTCAAAAATTGTCTTAAAAAAACAGGTAAAATTTGCCAAATGCGTCCCAAAAAGGTAGTCTTTGTTTCAGTAGTGAGTAGAAAATGAGTTGATAGTGAGTTTGAGAGGAGGATATCAAGTCTTATTTTCGTTGAGTAATGGATTTGCAATTATAGAATATTACAGCTGTAAAATTTTAAGGAATTTGTGATGATAAGCAGGTTGTGGCGGTTAATCAAATCTCTTTTTTTGGCTTTTGGCCTTTTGCTCTGTTTCTTTGCAGTTATTGAGCTTATTAGGGTCTACCAGACACTTAATGAAGTTCATCCTATTGCTGGTTATGTTTTTTTGATTATTTTGGGCTTAATTCTGGTCTGGATTATTGGTTATTACCTCATTACGATGAGCTCACGACCAGTAGTTCTTATACATCCCAAGATAAAAGATGTCGATTCTCCATCAAAACGTGAAATGCAGCGTTACGGAAGGTATCTAGTTAAATACATGTCTCGTCTTGCCGAGAATGATATATTTGATACTGATAACAAAGATAAAGCAAGAGTCGGGGTGAGAGAACTAACCTCTGCATTGAAGAATGGTAATAACCATTATGCCATAAAATCTGCTATTGATAAAGCTGAACAAGAAATTATTAATCCATTGTTGGACAAACTCGATGATCAAACAGAAAAAAAGGTTCGTGAAGCCACACTTGATGTAATGATTGCCGTTGCTTTTTGCCCATATCGATCTATCGACCTGCTTATCGTTATATATCGAAACATTTCCATGGTTACAAAGATAGTTCGCATCTATAATTCCCGTCCGAGGCTTAGAGAACAATTAAGTATTTTGAAAGACGTAATAAATGTAGTTGTGACAGTTAATTATATTAACCTTGGAAGCAGTATACTTCAAAGAATGTCATCAAAAATCCCGTTCATTGGGAAATTTTTGGATGATATTACTCAAGGTATCGGTGCGGGTTTCATGACAAATGTAACTGGTCATGCCGCATTGTACAGGTGCCGGGCATTCAGAAAATACTCGTCAGATGAGGCAAAATTAAGGATGCGATCAAAGTTGAAACAATTCTTTAAAGATATAAAGGATATATTCAAGAAGGATCTTCTCCCAAAATTTAAAAAACGTATAGAAGAGGATAAAAAACCATGGAAAAAAATTAAGAGTGAAATAGGCACTGCTTTAGATGAGACGGATGTCAACGATTTTGTTCGCAGACCAGTTGCAACTTCGGATAGTAGTATAATGACAGCCAGCAAAACAGCTAGCCAGGCCGTTTTTAAAGCAGGAAAAGCTGTGGCTAGCACTTTCATGCGTACAGGGAAACGTGTCTTAAGTAAGAGCAAAACAGCTAGTTTAAAAATATTGTCTTACACAAAAACTAAGTTAAAAAGAAAGAAAAAGCCAGATAAATAATCTCAGGACAGAGTATACACCTTCGACAAAAATAAGATAATGAAATTCCTACTCCTCCATCATCTCTTCCAGAAGTTTTACTGCCTTTTTCCTATTTTCATCAGAGACTTTTAAATAGAATTTCTCAGTAGTCCTAATTGAACTATAATAACTCTTAAACTGAAAATTATCATTCCCCCCTTAGAATGAAAAGTATATGACATGGTAAAGGAAATCTGTAAAAATTATTCAAAATACGAAGGCGTCCCTTAATATACATACAAACAGCAACAGGAAATCCAAGGCTTGACTTTTGCTGTTTTTAGCTATAATCTAAGTAATCCGTATTATCAGTGATGGCAGTGTCCGTTTATTCGTTATTATTAAGCATCCGTTGGATTTAGAAGCGGATTTCGTCGAAATAACAGTAAAATTATGAAATTAGACCCGACAAAACTCGAGCATTGGCAGATTGCAGAAGCTGCAGAGCGGAATCTTAAGCATCCTACTCAATTGGCCGAGGAATTAGGCCTCGCTTATGGCGAATTGCTGCTGATGGGCCAACAATTAGCCAAAGTGGACTACGCCAAGATTATCAGAAGACTGAAAAACGCTCCCATAGGCAAATACATCGATATCACCGCTATCACCCCCACGCCTTTGGGTGAGGGCAAAACAACCACAACTATCGGCCTAGTGCAGGGCATCGGGAAACTGGGCCATCGTGTCGCCGGCACTATTCGGCAGCCCAGCAGCGGCCCAACGTTCAATATCAAAGGAACAGCGGCTGGCGGCGGCTTGGCTCAGTGCATACCACTTACTCCCTTTTCAATCCGCCTGACCGGTGATATTGAGTGTATAACGAATGCTCATAACCTTGCTATGGTTGCTCTTACGGCCCGGATGCAACATGAGAACAATTACGACGACGAGCGCCTCGCAAAAAGTAGGCTAAAGAGACTGGATATCGACCCGCAAAGGGTTCAGTGGCAGTGGGCGATTGATTTTTGTGCCCAGGCGCTGCGGTACATAACGATAGGCAAAGGCGACAGGATGGATGGTTTCCAGATGGAGTCCGGCTTTCAGATGTCGGTTTCGAGCGAGGTTATGGCAATACTGGCGGTGGCCAAGAACCTGAAGGATTTCCGGGAGCGGATGAGCAAAATTGTCCTTGCTTACGACAAAAAGGGTAATGAAATAACAACGGCCGACCTCGAAGTTGATGGAGCTATGACAAGCTGGATGGTCAGTGCATTAAATCCGAATCTATTGCAGACTATTGAGGGCCAGCCAATGTTTGTGCACGCAGGGCCCTTTGCCAATATTTCTATCGGTCAAAGCTCAATTATCGCAGACCTCATGGGCACAAAGCTGACCGACTATCTTGTCACAGAGAGCGGATTTGGCGCTGACATCGGGTATGAGAAGTTTTGGAATCTCAAGTGCAGGATGTCCGGCCTTAAGCCGGATGCTGTGGTTATCGTTTCAACTATTCGAGCTTTGAAGATGCATGGAGGCGGGCCTCCAATAAGGCCGGGCGCGCACCCGGGCGAAGAATACATCAAAGAAAACCTCGAATTAGTCGAAAAAGGCTGCGAAAACCTAATCGCCCATATCGAAATTGTCAAGAAAAGCGGTATTAAGCCGGTGGTGTGCATTAATCGTTTCTGTAGTGACACAGATGCCGAGGTCAAGCTGGTTCGAAGGATTGCCGAGGCCAATGGTGCGTGGTCGTCGGTTTCTGAGCACTGGCTAAAAGGCGGCGAGGGCGCACTTGAACTGGCTGAAACCGTCGTTGCAGCGTGCAAGGAGAAAAATCATTTCAAATTCCTCTACGATTTAGATACACCGCTGCGGCGAAAGATAGAGCTGGTTGCCAAAGAAATCTATGGTGCTAAAGGTGTCACTTATAGCGATAAGGCGCTTGCCAGAGCCAAGATGCTCGAAGCAGACCCGCGTATAGGCAAATTTGACATTTGCATGGTGAAGACACAGCTTAGCCTTTCACACGACTCGGAGCTTAAGGGCAGGCCCAGAGATTGGGAGCTGCCGATTCGGGACATGATGGTTTTCGAGGGGGCAGGATTTGTTGTGCCTGTGGCAGGCGGGATTAAGCTCATGCCCGGAACCGCGTCCGATCCGGCGTACCGCCGAATTGATGTGGATGTGAATACAGGAAAAGTCCAGGGACTGTTTTAGAAAGCATTCCGAAGGTTTAACCGTCTCAGGACATACCATAAACCATCAGTTAACAATGGGCTTAAATTAAAAGACATTTGAGAATTTTAAGTCTTATCAGTGTCTTTTGAAATAGATTCTAAAAGGGAATATAATAAATGAGCAGATTGGAGCGTCTATTGATTGAAAGTAAAATTTGACTTTTCTTCTCACTTCTCCATAATCTCCTTTAGCAGCCTGACTGTCTTTTTCCTAATCTCATCAGGGTCCTTCAAAAAAAGTGTACGGGATAGATCATACCTGGAACGTTTCTTAGTGCACTTAGAAGCTAAAAAGATGTGTTTATCTATAAAACCGGAGGGCAATTAAAAGTCACCGCGGCTATAACAACTACACTTGGCAATAACCCACCATAACAATGTCTTGAAATCGGGATGCCGTTGGTAGGACTGTTTGAGCAGTTGACAAGCTGTTTTTTGGTGTCCTTCTCTGATTGCACAGCGAGCCGCCCTGTAACCTTCCCTGCCAAGCCTTTTCAATGCTCGACCAGGTGCTATTACTGCTGTTCCATTTTTGCTGAACTCATTTTGATAAATGTGCTCAAGCACGTTTAACTCCATCTTTCTATTAGCGAAAGAATATGCCGATAAATTGCCGGAATGCCTTCGGCGTTTAAAAGTTGGCTTATCCGCAGGAACAAATTCATATTTTAATGAGAGCTTCAGCCAGAGGGCATACTCGGAACAAACCGGCAACGAGGTATCAAAACCACCGGCTTCTTCAAACAATTTCTTGCGGCACATCGTCCCACAGGAGTGGACATAAATATACTCGAACAAATCCGCAGAGATATATCCGCAAGGCAGTTTATGCCGTTTTCGTTTGACCTTCCTGCCTTGTTCATCTATGCCTATATAGGAGCTGTATGCGACTACTTCAGAGCCGTTGTATTCGACAAGGTTCAATAGCTCTTCAATCGCATACGGGAACAGAAGGTCATCTGAGTCGATAAATGTAATGTATTCTCCCTTGGCTAATTCGAGCAGTTTATTTCGCGCTTCAGCCACACCCCGGTTTTCCTGCCAGAAATATCTAATCGGGTAGCTGCTCTTTTTTATCATTTGCTCTGTACCATCATTTGAGCCGTCGTCGACTATTACGATTTCGTAGTCTTTATATGTTTGGGCGAAAATACTCTCAAGCGTTTCTTTGAGATAGTGTTTACGATTATATGTCGGGATACAGATACTAACTTTCGGCATATTTG
>CAYNDE010000076.1:0-7854 GCA_964395535.1 uncultured Pirellulales bacterium | reverse complement strand
GCGTAAGGATTACTGTTTTGATTCTGTGTTTTTGCATTTGTTCGACCGTAAATTTCAGGTTGCCAAGATATATATAGTCGCCCTGTTCCGGTATTTTTCCCAGAAGGGCGGTTACCAGGCCAGCTATTGTTGTAATGCGGCTCTCTTCAAGCTCGATATCGAAGGCATCAGCCCAGTCGTGGATTGGCAGGCTGCCTGAAAGACGATATTGAAACGGGCCTATTTTTTTGACCGGTTCCGTGCGTTCGGCCACTTCCATAGGGCCAAGCAGCTCCTCAGCTATATCCTCGAGGCAGATATTTCCTGCGATACCGCCGTACTCGTCAACGACTATCGCTGTGTCGGTATGCGTCTTTCGGAAAAACTCCAGCAGCGACTCTATCGTTTTCTGCTCAGGGACAAAATGAACCGGCTGAACAAGTTTATCGACCGGTTTGTCACTTTCAATCAATAGCTTGCGAAGGTGAATCTCTCCAACAATATTATCAATTTTTCTGTCATAGACGGGTATTTTTGTAAGATTGTGCTGATGCATTATTCGCTTCAGCCGCTCCGCCGAATCCGTAACCTTGCCTGCAACCATATCCACTCTCGGATTCAGACAGTCCTGGACTTTTAACGACGCAAGCTCTATAATTTCATTTATCAGTTTGTTCTGGTCGGGTGTAATCAAACCTCTTTTTTTGATTTGTTCTATAAGGGAGCGGAACTCATCTGCCGTTATTGCCTTCGGTTTTTGAACAGGCCCGAGAAGCAGACGAAGCGCAGGCTCTACGAACACAAATTTGAAAGCTGAGATAACCGGTAACAGTATCTTCAGTGTAATATATGCTGGTGCTGCAGCACTGACGCTTATGCCCTTCGAATTGGAATATGCGAATGACTTGGGAAGTATCTCACCGAAAAGCACTAATATACAGAACATTGCGATAGCGCAAATTACCGCCCAAATTACACCGACATACTCTTCGATTCTGAATGTAAGTACACTCGCTATTGCAAAATACAGAACGTTGACAAGCATATTGCCGAAAAGCAGACTGCTTAACAGATGGGATGGCCTGCGCATAAGAAGGGCAGCTAACTGCTGAAGTTTGTGTCTTGATATTTCCATAAGCTTGATTTGTCTGCGGGACAGATTAAAAAACGCCGTCTCCGAGCCGGAGAAAAAAGCCGAAAAGCAAAGTAAAATTACAAGCAGGATGATATGACTGATATTTCTTAGAAAAGGCTCCACTTTTTTATATTACCTGTCCGGCGGCCGGAAGTACGATTTTGAAAACGCTGCCTTGCGAAGGTTCCGATTCGACTATAATGGTGCCGTTGTGTGAATCGATTATCTTTTTGCAGAAGGCCAGTCCCAGCCCGGAACCTGTAATTTCCGGCTGATTTTCACTGCCTGTTTTGGTAGTGAAAAAAGGCTCGAAAATTTTACTAAGATTTTCTTTTTCTATTCCGCAGCCGCTGTCGCTGACCTCTATGATAACCGAGTCTATATTTTGCTCAGCCGTGATTTTCAGAATACCTCCGCTGCCGAGCATTGCTTCTCTGGCGTTTAGAATCAGGTTCATAAGCATCTGCTGCAGCTGTATGCCGATACCGTACACCGTCAGCTCGCCCGGAATCTGAATCTGCACGCTTATGGAATCTTTCGAAAAGTCTCTGCACAAACAGCTAAAAATCTCTTCGACAAGCTCAAGCAGCCGGACTTCGCTCTTTTTTTCCGTATCTTTTTTCGTCATTGCGAGGATACTTGTCATAACCTCACAAGCGCGTTGGCTGTTGTGAAGGGTTTTTTGCAATGCCTTTTCCGTCAGTGCCTTGTCCTCGGGATTTTCCAAAGCAAGGTCGGCATAGCTTGTAACAGGTGTTAGAAGATTGTTTATTTCGTGTGCAATCATAGTCGTATTCAAACCGATATTGGCAAGCGCCTGAAGCTGGCCAAGCTGCAGTTGTAACGTCCTGTTTTCATTTTGCTGTCTTGCCACCTGTTTATGCAACGAGCGGCGTTTTTCTATTATCCTTGTCAATTCTCTGCCCCTGATATAAAATCCGTTATCAAATTTTCGTTGTCGGCAAAACCTGATTATATACCAAAGCCTCTGTATTTGGTATATTGAAGTTAACTATCGAGAAAACATAGTCTTATGTATTTATATCGGCCTGAAGCGCTTGATTTCTTGAAAGTGCCTGCCCCGTAAAGGCACCGACGATAAAATAAAGCTTCCAAAGGTAAAAGATGAACGAGCAAAACATTTTAGAACAGCTTCTCTCTGTTCTCGAGGGCGGCGGTGTCAAAATCCGCTCCGAGCCGCTCGGCGGAAACGGCGGGGGGCTTTGTGTTATTAAAGGCGAAAACTTCTTCTTTGTTGACACACAGGCTGCTGCCGCCGAATCTGCCGCTATTTGTGCACAGGCGGTTTCAGAGCTTGTTGACATCGACGCCATATATCTAAAGCCGCAGATAAGGGAGTTTATCGAGAAAAATAAAGCGCCCCGTTGAAAGGCATACAATTTCAGTATTTATGAGACCTGCCTTGTAAATATAGCGTTGACATTTTCTTAAAATGATTTAATATAATCAGTTTACAAGCAGTGATTAAAATCAGGAGCAGCGAATATGAAAAGAGCCGCAATCGAAAAGCAGGAAGACAAAAAGCCGGTTATACTCGTTGTTGATGATAATCAGCAGAACCTTGAGCTGCTGCAGGCATATCTTGAGGACCTTGACTGTGAGACAATCGGCGCGACCGCCGGCCAGCAGGCTCTTCAGATTGCAAATGAAAGGCTGCCCGATTTGATTCTCCTCGATGTTATGATGCCGAAAATAAGCGGCTTCGAGGTCTGCAAAAGGTTAAAAAATTCCCCAAAGACTGGCAAAATTCCCGTGATTATGGTAACAGCTCTTAACGAGCTTGCTGATATCGAAAGGGGGGTTGATTCCGGAACGGACGATTTTATAAGTAAGCCCGTTAATAAGCTTGAGCTGTTGACACGCGTAAAAACAATGTTAAAAATCAAGCACTTGACCGACGAGCTTGAACGCACGCTCGCCTATCTCAGTGAGATAGAAAAGCAGGCCAGGGTTACAGAACCCGACTAAAGTAGCTTCAGGCCGGTTTGTTTCATACAATTATAACTTGTCGGACGTCCTTTTTTTCACGTTTTTTCATATCTGTGTTTTTTGTGCCCCATAAAAACGATACCGGTTATTCCAGCCGAAGAGCCTGTTGCCGATAAACCTGTAACAGCCGATAAACTCTGTTGAATCTGCTGTAACTATCCTGTCGAAATTGAAATTTGTAACAATCACTACAGGACACACAATCGCCATATTAACCACACAAAATTATAAATCGAAGGCCAATTTATAGCGTATCGATTTAACTGCCGCCCCTATGTTGTCGATACCTTTTTCAGATAAGCAGCTTATTGAATAGGCCGACAAATTTACCTGGTTTCTTCGGTCAGGAGAGTGATGATGAGCAGCAGGTTGCTGGAAATTCTCGGCAGGGCTGTCAATATCGATACCCCCGATTTGATTTGGAACTGGCTGGATATAGTCTGTTCACATCAGTCAGACCGGCAAAACCCCCAATCGCAGCTTTTAGAGAAGGTAGTTGGTCTTTTCAAAGACAGCAAATTAGAGGATGCTGAAAAACAGCTTCGTCTGTATTTGTTTGAGAATCCGTCCTGCACGCTTGGCCGAATTGCAGCAGCCGCTATTTGCCTTTCACACGGTAAAATCGACGCCGCAATCGGGGAGTTGAATTCGGTATATATGAGGCAGCCGGGCAATACTATGGCCCTTTATGCTCTCGGGCATTGTTATGAGCGAAAGGGCTGCGAGACCGAGGCTCTCGCTTTTTATCAGGATTGCCTTAAATTCAAGGATTATCTGCAGCTTCCGAGAGAGAGGCTGGCTGCTATCTATTTAAAAAACTGCCAGCTCGAAAGGGCGACTCAGCAGTTTGAATACCTAAAACAGCACTCCCCCGATGATATACCCACACTTGTCCTGCTCGGTCATTTATACACAGCAACTCGTCAATACCAAAAGGCGGTTGAGACCTTCAATACGGCAATTTTGATTCATCCGGACAATTTCAATCTCGAAGATAACGAAGTCGAGCAGATGATACTTGACGCTCGTTTTGAAGAAGCTGCCGAAAGGCTTGAAGAGCTGCTTTCGCAGGAGCCTGAAAGGGTGGATTTGATTATTAGATACGCAGACATCCTCTCTATGCTGGGCCAGGATTCAGAAGCTGCTGAGCGGTATGAGCAGGCGATTTTAGCGCAACCGAGCTGTCTTGAGGCTGCGATAAAGCTTGGCACACACTATATGCTGACGGGTGATTCTGCTGCGGCTGCCGGGCAATTCAATAAGGCCCTTGGGATAAATGACCAGATTATTGACGCCTATATCGGCCTGGCAATTGCCCAAAAGCTTGCTGAAAATGAAACCGAAGCTCTCGATACACTCTCGCTGGCTGCGACAATCGAGCCGAACAGCTCGTTTTTATTTGCCGAAACAGCTGTCCTGCAGTTTAGAAACGGCCTTTACAAGAATTTCGCTCTTGAGCAGGAAGATTCCGGAAAGCTTATCGAAGGTGTCATTAAGGCACACAATCAGCAAATCGAGCAGCAGCCGCAAAATCCCGAAGTGTACTATAGATTGGGTATTTTGATGACGAGTATAGAAAATTTTGACCAGGCTGTCATTGCCTTTAGAAATGCTATTGAGATAAATCCGACTTTTAGCAGGGCGAGAAATAAGCTCGCCTTGGCTCTTTTCCAGACAGGTCAAAAAAAAGCTGCTCTGGACTTTATCGATGGTCCTAATTGTCTTGATGCCGATACCTTGAATCTGCATTACAAAACTGCTTTGCTGTATTGTGATAAACTAAAATTTGCCTCGTCTCTTATGAATCTTGAAAATCTGATTTCCAGCAGCCTGACCACGAGCAATGCCGCTTATAACATTGCTATAGTTCTTCAGAATCTTAGCCTGCTTGACCCCGTAACCTCGTTGTGGGAAAATCTGAATGACACGACAAATCTTGCAATGAAGTATATTTAGCCTGAAATTCGCAGATTTTCTCGAAAGCCCGAAACTAAAAAGTAAACGCCTTTTTTTGAAAAACCTGAATGAAACATAACATATATTATGAGACGTTGGATTTGGTGTAAAAAATGGCTTTCAATAAAAAGCCCTTGCTCATAAAATAGATTATTGAAAGCACCTGTTGGTTAGAACAAACGTTCTTCTTGTCGTAATGACAAAGGTTTTCCTAAAATTTCGTAATAAAGAATACCTTTCTTAAGGTCATCAGCACTTTCAAAACTCAAAAGAGATTCAGCTAACGCAGGCTCAGTTGCTTTTTTCTTTTCTATTTCAATAACATCTTCAAGACCGGTTTTTATTGAAGGCATAGAAATGGATAATTCTGGTTTTTCGGGCAAAACAGCCTTAATTTCTCTGACAGGCTGTTTTTTGGAAATTCTATCAAAGTATGTTTTTTTGAGCTTTTCCGCAAGGCGGGCACGAACTGGTGCTTTTTGTTTAGTTTGAAATTGAATGGGCCTGGACGGCTGTTTAGCAATATCTTGCTTTTCTGCAAGGTTTTCTGTTTTTTTAGCCTTACTTGAAACTACTTTTACGATGGCGCCGAGAATCCAGAAAGCAGCGATTACAACAATAAATATTATCTGGCTAAAATCAGTGTCGGTTTTCGCAAAAACAAATTGTAGAATTCCGAAATTCATACGTATTCCTGAATATCGAGGTTTATTCTTTTTTCTTGGGTTTTGCGATAGAATCACGCATATCTGTATCGGCAACTACATTTTTCATACGGTAATAGTCCATAATTCCGAGATTGCCTTTCTCAAAGGCCACGGCTATTGCCAGAGGCACCTTGGCTTCATTTTCAACGACAAGGGCCCTCATTTCCTGTTCTCGTGCAACAGCCATAGCCCTGCGTTTTTCGGCCTCTGCCTTGGCTCGACGCATATCTGCCTCCGCCTGGGCTGCCTGAAGCTGGGCGCCGACGTTTTCGCCTACATCGACATCCGCAATATCAATAGACAGAATCTCATAAGCAGTACCGGCATCGAGACCCTTGGCAAGGACCGCCTTGGATATATCATCCGGATTCTCCAAAACAGATTTGTAAGTTATTGCACTGCCTATTGTTGTAACAATCCCCTCCCCGACACGGGCAATAATCGTCTCCTGAGTAGCACCGCCGATAAGTCTCTCGATGTTTGCGCGAACCGTAACACGTGCCTTTGCCTTTACCTGAATACCGTCCTGCGCGACCGCATCGATTGTACCTCTGCTTCTCTCCGGGTCGGGACAATCAATTACCTTGGGATTAACACTTGTCTGGACAGCCTCAAGGATGTCCCGGCCTGCCAGGTCGATTGCTGTTGCAGTCTGCAGGGATAAATCGATATTTGCCCTGTTGGCGGCAATAAGAGCACGAACAACATTTGGTACACGCCCCCCTGCCAGGTAATGGCTTTCGAGGTCACGAGTCGTTACCTGCAGTCCAGCCTGAATGGCTGTAATCTTGCTTATAACAATCGTCCTCGTGTCAACTTTTCTAAGCCACATCCCGATAAGCTCAGAAAATTTCACGTCGGCACGAGATAATTTAGCCTGAAGCCATAACCGGAAAAATTTCAGGAACAGTAGAACAAGAATCAGTAATAGTAGTCCGGCTACAATTCCCAAAGCTATAAGAGCCACTCTCCAACCTTCGCTCGTACCTAAAATCGCATTTATAGTTTGCATTTGTTTTCCCTTTATAAAAATGTAGTTATCAATCTGACTCATTATACGGATATAGCTATACTTTTAAACCTCTCAATGAGATCTTTTCTTCTTCGAACTGAATTTTCTTTTATATCTTCGAATTTCGGCAGATTTCCGGTTTTATTGGCAAATTCAATAGCGTCAAGCAGGTCTCTTTTCGCTAAATCTACTGATTTTGCATAATCCTTCGGAAAATCTATCTTTGCTTCTTTCGCCAGAATCAACGCTTCGACCAGCTTCTTAACTCTGCCGCCTGCGAGGTAATGACTTTCAAGCTCTTTTGTTGTTATATCCAGGCCGCCTTGAATTGCTGTTATTTTACTGGAAACGATAGCTTCAACATTTCTTGTTCTAAGCCACATACCCATAAGTTCAGAGAATTTTATATCTGCGCCGGAAAGCTTTGCCTGCAGCCACAATCTGAAAAATTTCAGAAACAACACAAAGTTTAGTAGAAATGCGATAGAAATTAAAATAAAGAGAGCTATAATCATAAATCGAGATGATTCACTTAAACCAAGTGTTTTACTTGTTATTTGAAACACTTTCTTGCCTTTTGTTTAACTTTCCTCTAATAGGCGGACTGTAAGCTGAGTTTCCTCGACGTCTATGACCTTTACTTTTTTGTCTTTTTCAATATAACCGCCTTCAGCTACACATTCAACCCTTCGTCCGTCAAAATCGCACATCCCTACAGGCCGAAGAGGCGTCAGAACCACGCCGACACAGCCGAGCAGCTTTTCTAATTGCTCCGTATCGGGTATGGCGTCGCCGGCCCGCCTTTGAGGCGGTGCAAGAATTACGCTTTTCCCGAATCTCGTCTTTGGAAACATTTTATACGCGATGATAACAACAGTCGGTATCATAACTATTGCGATTGCTATACCTATCCACCCTGCCATTATGCTTTGGCCAAAGAATATTGCCACCCCCCCTATCAGGCATCCGAGGGCGCAAATACTTATCAGCCCGCCGCTCGGTACGAAAACTTCAGCTATTATAAGTGCCGCACAAGCTAAATAAAGAAAAACCGC
>CAYNDE010000075.1:0-7854 GCA_964395535.1 uncultured Pirellulales bacterium | reverse complement strand
GTTGCTCGGAGTAACGATCAATCGGGTTGGCGCCGCCCTGGTCAACCCAGCCGCCCTTATTGATGCCGGGCTTAAGGTTGTCCATGAAACGCATGATGTCGTAGCTGAGGTACGGCTGGAGGTGTTGTTCCTGTCCGACCCAAAGACGGGATTCCGTGCCGGCGAACATACCATCGACGAGGTGCGGGACTATTTCGGTGTCATTGCCCATGCCGGCGTATTGATCGTACCAGTTGGCCATCTTGATGATAATTTTGCAATTGGGATTGACGGCCTTGGCAGGTTTGACGATGAGGTTCTCCGTGACTTCGCGCATGGTCTCGAGGCGGTATTGTGTCCAGGATTTATTGCCCTTGGCCTTGATGTCGTAGTCGGTCTTGCGGTTGAAGAAGAAGTAATCGTCGAGCAGGATTTCATCGAAATGGCGGGCGGCCATTTCCACGGCTTTCCGGGCGAATTCGCGGTTTTCCGGATCGGCATAATCAAAGCCCTGGTAGCCATAAGTTTCGTTAATGCTATAGGCCAAGCCGCCGCAGACCTGCACACCCTGGTCTTCGAAGAACTTTTTGAGTTTGTCCAGGCCGGCTTCATCGACAAGCGTGTGGTTGCGCATAACTTCAAGATATATCTTGTCAATCTTCAGATTGCGCGTAAGGTCCGCCCAGGACTGGGCTGGGTCGGGATTACCGTTCATCAGGCCCTGCACGGTTCTTTGAATCGCATAGGTGGAGACGGTGAAGCTTTTGTAATGATTCTGGGACTGAGCGGGGCATTCGGCCCACGTTCCGAATACCAGCAGAACTGCCAGCGCTTGTATATATTTTTTCATAATATAACCTTTCAGGCTAAGAGGTTTTGCGTTGTCGCAATCTCACGATACGGCAGTATCAACCATGTAGAAGCTCGACGATGTCGAGCACGTCTCATTCGACTGCTTTCAATTTGAAACACGCACCGCCCTTGCGAGCCGGATTGGGGCCTGTAGCTGTTGCGGTCACCGGTCCCTGCTCATTGGGCTTGGTTGCCAGATAACGATGATTCGTCAGGGACATAAGCATGGTGTCGCCTTGCATCAGGTTAATCCACTGGAAGGTCTCCGCCTCGCCGGGCTTGGCATTGCCGAGGTTCTTGAGGATAGCCTTTTCGTTGTCTACCGAAACAACTCTGCCGTTGGCGGTCTTGAGTGCCACACGACCTGATCCAAGATCGATAACCTGGAGTTTGGCATTGGCAGGAACCGTTTCGGCGGCTGGAATATTAACCAGAGTCGAATTTTCGAGATTGGCGGCCAAGAAGCTGCCGTCAGCGCCGCTGGTCAGCACGATGGTCTTTCCCATGGGAATTTCACGTTCGATACCGCGAGCGCGAGGTTCATAGGCAACATAGTTATCGAAGTCAACATAGCCGCCGGGCTGGCCTGAGGTGTTGTAATGGAATAGAGCGGGGCGGACACCCTGAAAGGTCGTCAACTGGAAAGTCATGGTGAAGGGATTGCCCAGAGGTGTGAATTCCTTGCCATCGGCGCTCCAGCTGAAGATGGCCTGGTCATTGTCAAAGTTGCAGTGAACGCGCAGCCAGAGATGGTTTGGGGGAGTGGCCGGGCTAATAGTAGGTGTATTGGTCGGTGTATCGGTCTGGTCTTCAGAGGCGCCTCCGCGTCTGAAACCGCGTCCGCGGCGGCGACTGGGGCTGTTGTACATCTGAAGAGTCATGCCTTCGTCGGACTTCACAACGCCAATCCAGGCATAAGGCGAACTCAAGAGCGCCAGACCCGCTGTGTCTCCTGCGACCATGCCCGACGTGTCTAACTCGACAGTCATGATGGACTCGGGTGCAGGTGGCCGCTGGCATAAACTGTTGCGAGCTGAATAGAAATCGTTGGCGGGCAAGGAATGCAGGCGAAGCACACCGGTCTTCTCAGTGAGGGACCATTTGGTGTCATCGGGGACATGGTTCCACTGCCATTCGGGATTGAGCTTACCGCTGTCGAAGTTGTCATCATGAATGAAAGCTGGTTTGGGTTCCTGAGTATAGCCTGTGTTGGGCTTAATCCAGGTATTGGGTGCTTTACGGAGGTTGCCCGGTAAACCGATGATCGGGAAACCATTGTCCCAGGTAACAGGAACCAGAGCAACCATGCGGCCGGCACTACCGTGGTCCGACATAATGATGCTCCACCACTCGCCTGAGGGTGTATCGACAATGCCGCCCTGGTGCAGGGTTAGGCCGCGGTCATCGACGGTAGCACGGTCGATCGCCACGGTAGTTATACCGAGCGATTCACCCTGGACCATGCGCTCGACCGTCCATGGCCCTTCAATCGAGTCGGCCCGTGCGACCATCTGATCCGTGGTGGCACCGGGGATGGCGGAGACGTCGTAGTACTTGCCATTGATCTTGTAGAGATGGTGGCCCTCGCCCATGCGGGCGTCCAACTGGTAGCGAACGCCGGGGACGAAGGACTTGAGGTCCGGGGTAAGTTCTTCGATAGGATAGGGGCTTCTAGCGTCGGAGATGATATATACTTTGCCGTCATCATCGAAGAGGACGGACAGGTCGTGCCTTCCGGGCAGCTGGTTGCGCTCCCAGGGGCCATAGGCGGATTTGGAGCGAAAAACCTGCAAGCCGACGCCGTTGACGTTAGTGAAGACATAGAACATGCCATCGTGGTAACGTATGCAGGGCGCCCAGATGCCCTGACCGTAGATGTTCCCGCCCTCGAGGCGGAAGGCGGGACCAAGGTCAAGCTTATCGATGCAGTAGCTGGCAAGTTCCCAGTTGACCAGGTCTTTGGAATGCAGGACGATGACGCCGGGATTCATGTGCATGGTGGTGCCGGCGAGGTAATAGTCGTCGCCGACACGGATGGGATCGGGATCCTCGAACTCCTCATAGAACAGGGGATTAGAGTAGGTGCCATTGTCGTTGTCGGCGGTCCAATGTTTTGTCGCTTCAGCGGGAAGCGAGGAAGAAGACATCGCGTGTGTAGTAATGCAGCCAGCCAGCGAGACCAGACTCGCAAGCCCCAGAAGAAATATAAAGCGTGTCATAATAATACTCCTTATTAATGATTATGTTTCAGTATAACAGATTTTCCATATATCTATGCCGATAACCACTGTTTAAGCCGGACGATTCGCGGCGGCGGTGCTTCGCCGGTAAGTGTGCCGCTGAACGCCGACAGGTGACAGGCTCTATTAATCCTGGGAAAATAAGCTGGGCAAATCCGTACAGAAGCGGCGTGGATTGATACAAGCTTCGTCGGCATGCCGGTCATCTGCGTGGAGGCTAACAGCGGCCGGCCCACTGCATTAATGTCAAACGTTACCGTCAATGCCCCGCCCAGGCTGGAAATTGTATTCGCCATCACCGCATCCTCTTTAAATGCTCCGGACTGAAAGCTGGCAATGACAAACACACTGGACAATAGAGATCAAGAGACGTTTTCTGCGTTTCCACATAGCATCAGACTTTCAGTTGAGAGTTTTCAGGTTCGCAAAATATCATAAATGAAGGGCCGGTGGGTGTCAATCTTGATTTGCCCCTTTTTATAAGCCGCCCGCAGGTCTTCGGTCAGCCGTTCGGTCATTTTCACGCCGACATTCGGCTCCGAATCAGCGTCTTCCCAAGCTGAACCAGCAGGACAGATGACAACAAGACGACAAACAGAGGTATGTTATTTTTCATAACATGACTCCATTCTATAACCTGGAATCTTCAGCTTTTAAGACTGCAGAGATATTTCTAAGGTCTGCCTCCGCGGACGCACATGGCCAGACTATAAACTTTGTCTTGGCAGGTCATATATAGTGTTCTACCATTCGGCCCGCCGAAGGTAACATTAGATACTGACTGTGGAACAGAAATAAACTCCAGCAGTTCACCTTGTGGTGAGACAATCCAAATCCCACCCAAACCGCTGAAGTATAAATTGCCAAGCTCATCAATGGTCATACCATCAGGGACATTGTTGGGATTTGGCGGACTTGTCGGTTTGAAGAACACAGAGCCTGCGTACAGTGTGCCGTCAGTATTAATGTTGAAAATCCACCATTGTTCTCTGCTGGGATTACCGCCGTTGCTGCTTTCAGCAACATATAGTTTAGTTCCGTCGAGCGAGGCGATAACGCCGTTTGGCTGATACAGGCCGTTTTTCACCTGTGTAACAGTACCGTCTGGTTCGAGCAGATATACTCCCTGGTTGTCGGGAACATCACCCCAGTCGGGAGTAGTGAAGTAAATATTTCCATTAGCCAGCTGGCAGAGGTCATTAGGCTTTTTTGAAAATCCGTCCGAAGAATCAGCTAATATCTGAGAATCTCCCGGGCCGCCCGGGTCAATACGATGGCTCGATATCTGCTTAGGATTTTCGTCGGCAGTCAGCAGTCTGCCATTCAGAGACAGGAACGTACCGTTTGTTTCAGGTGAGTTATTCAGCCAGACTGTTACGCTGCCGGGTGAGTCGAGCCGTAAGATTTGATAAGTTCCGGTTCTTCTCGAAAAGAAAAGCTTATTGCTGGCCGGGTCCCATGTAGGTCCCTCGAAGAAGATGCCGGATGCAGAATAGACTTCCTGCAGTGTTGCTCCAGGCTGAACCAGGCAGGTGACAAGGACGTTTAGCCAGTTGTCGCAAAATACTTCCGGGTCGAGTTCGTTGATGACACCATCGCTGGGCATCGATATGTCACATGCGGCGTTCCAATTATCATCACCGGGCTCACTTCTCCACGCAGCAGCGAAAACGGCAAAATCTTTAAAGTCAACAACTCCATCTTTATAAAAATCCCCGATGACGCCGGGTTCGGTTACCAGTTCGATACCTGTTCCGTTAACCGGGTCGAGGTTTCGACTGTATTGTTTGTCGGTTGCGTTGTTCCAATGTTCATGCACACCTAAGCTTTCTGTTAATCCTCCATCGTTGTTGGGATCATAATTTGTCCCGGAACAAGGGTCGGGGATAAGAGCCGCTTCGTGCAGATAATCTTCTGCGCCAGACTTCTGTGGGTATCCGTTAATGTTAGATGGACTGTCATCCCATTCATTGTCCATAAAATCAAAGGCCACCGAATCGGCTGCAACGGGGTCCTGCGACAGGAAGATACTGCTCGGCCAGTCGCCGTTGAATGGGGCCATGTCCCATCTGATCGGGTGAGAATCCCAGCTTCGACCAGAGTAGAGGCCATCAATAAGGGTCAGCATGGTTTTGCCTCCGAGTTTTGGATGCCCCAACAAGTCAACAATCGCCCTGTAGTGTCCCATTCCGGGTGTTTCGGTTGCCCTTGTATAGTGCATATTATAATAGCCGGAGGCGTTTGGAATTCTCATCAAAGAGCCGAAATGGTTTTTGCCGGAGAGTGTTATTCCGGCGTCGTTATGGCTTTTAAGAACAGGGAAGTTTATAAAGTAATCTGATTGAGCAAAATGTGTCGGGATATAGTCCTGAGTCTTGCCTTCCACGCGAGAAGTAATCGGGTCGCTCCAGTAGAAGGGAGCGTTGGGGTCGAGTGAAACCTGCGTTCTGCCGGTGAGTGAGTAACCACTTTTTGATAAATAGACCACGCCGGGACATTCTGCAGAAACCATATTGTACCAGTGATTTGGCATAATCATCAAAGGGTCGCCGATGCTTATGTCACCGGGGCTGACGCCTGCGACGTCGATTAGCTGTTTGAGAAGGGCTATCGCGAGCTGAGGCGAGTTATCTATTTGGTCGAGGAGGAAAGCAGGTTTCTCCCCATTAGAGGGATTGGAATACATCAATACGAAATTCACTTTTATTGCGATTTTTTCACCAGGTGTGTAACCGGCATAACCTCTGCCCATCTGCTGGTTGAAGTTTTTAAATATGGCGTCCCACGCCTCTGCGTCACTGCTTCTTCCGGTTAATGCCCGAAGTGCTTTTGAGAGCATTTCATTAACAACTTCCTGGTCGATACAGGTGTCTTCATACCAGAATGGTCCGGTTGTGTCACCGTCCGAGCCGGGCCAGTTGGCAGCATTGGCATCGTGTATCCACGCAACACGTCCCGGGTAAATACCTTTGCCTTGGCCCAATGGGCTGTTGGGGATGATTGGTTCGTGGGCATAAGCTGGATTCTCATTTGTGCTATTCATAGCCATCCAGATAAAGCAGCTACTGATGACTATGCATACAACAGCCAGAGCATAATGCGCTCTGGCCAAATGCTTCTGTGCTTTGCGATATGCTATGACTGAGCCCAAAAGCCCCACGAGCCAGATAACAAAACTCGAAGCAAGCGGGAATGCAATCCGCTGGCATGGGTATGTGGCTCTTGATGGCTTTGGTATTACACGAACTAAAAACCATATAAGGGCAAGTAATCCTGTGATTGGAAATAGCCACTTTAGCCAGTGGTATTTGCCTTTTTGTTTAATTGTTTTACCTGTTTTTGGACAAACTGATAGGGTGCGTTTTTTGTTTGAGAACATCATTTTAAGGACTCCTATAACCTTCCTACCGTCTGTTTTCGGCTGTGTTTATCTTCCTCCACGGTTGTAGCTGAGACAACGTAGATTTAAGTCTGCGCTTCTTACATAATCAACGTCATGGCGAATTATCACGGTTACAAGTATATCAACCATGATTTGCTAACTACCGTTATAACCAATACTTTTGCACATGAGACTGTCAATTATACCAAAATTGGGGCCTGGATGTCAAGACATATAGTCACCACAATGGCCAACAAGCCTTTCAGAAATATCTCAAAGCACGACTCATTTGCAATCGGTCAGCTGGGAGAATCCGAATCCCTTACTGTCGTGTTTATTCGGCGAATATCTCGATGCCGTTGATCGCCGGATTCTCTAAGTTCGGTGTAAACGTAATCTTCAGCTTTCCGTCGGTCACCACAACGCCCTTATACTCGCGCTGGACCGCCTTATACATCCCGCCGGCTTCCTTGAAGATGTCGAAGTCCTTCCCCGGTTCCTGTCCCTGCACGGCAAACGAATACACCCGCTCGCCTTCGCCGTAGATGCCCGTGAAGGTCTCGGCAAAATGCAGGCGGACGGTGTACTTGCCGTTGGGAAGATTGAACTCATAGGCGCTCATGCCGTACCGCTCGGTCTGGAAGATCTGCGGGAACGCGACATCGGGAACTTCAAATATCTCCGTCCGCTCGACGGTCATTCCATCAGGCGGGGTCAGCGACGCGCCGGGAGCATCGACCTCATCGGGCAGCCAGACGTTGCCGTTCTTGTCGGTGTAGGGCTCATAGGCGCCACACGCCACCCGGATCACCAGCTTGGATGCGACCGTACCAGACTGAGGTGTAAAGATGCGTTGGGCAAAGAGATACAGATTGTTGGCCCATTCGGTACCATCATGACCATTCGAATCCACATGCCATACGTGCGGCACACCTTTCTCTTTGAGGTAATTGTGGACGCCCTGGCTAACACGGATCAGGCCGTCCTTGTTACCACAGGCAATCCACAGCAGCTTCAGTTTCTCTTTGGCTGCCTGGGGATCGGGCAGGAATTCGACATCGTTGTACATTCCACCGAATTGATTTGTATTCGGCGCCGATGAGAATCCGCCGACATAGGCAAAGGTATCAATGTTATACATGCCGATGTTCAAAGATTGGCCGCCCCCCATCGACAGTCCTGCCAAAGCGCGGTGTTCGCGGTCTGCGTATACGGAATAGTGAGACTCGATATAAGGTATGATGTCTTTAATCAAGTCGTTTTCAAAAGGCTTTCCCCAGCTATCAAAGTTGCCAGCACCCATGCCCACTCCACTGGTTCCACGTGGGGTGTCAACCGTTACACTTGCATTGCCGTTGGGGAAGACGACTATCATCGGCTGAATCTTGCCGTCAGCCAGCA
>CAYNDE010000074.1:0-7927 GCA_964395535.1 uncultured Pirellulales bacterium | reverse complement strand
GTACCTGATATTGTAAGTTGTGTTGGTCCAGCTTGAGTGTATATAGTAACACTGACATAGTCATGACGCGAGTCTTCGGATGCGGAGTCCATATAAATCAGTAAGGTTATTTCGCCATCAATGTCGATGTAGTCAGTAATATTGCTGGTGGTGGAACCCTGAAGGACCATATCAGTGTCGCTGGCAGTACCATCATCAATGAAGTTGTTCTCGCCGGTATTGCCGTTAAGATCGCCCCAGTTACCCTCGGCGTAGTTCCAGATATAAAGTTCCATATGCCTTGAAGCATCTCCATATCCTTCCCATAATACGTCGAGCTGCGTTACCTCGGTGCGTTCCTCGGATATGTAAAACTCACAGGTCATTGTGGACTCATCGTCCCGACCCTCGTCCGGATTCTGGTAGCGTAAAGGATCGGAATCACCACCGGTGGCATCTGAGTAGGCCAGGTCATCATAAGCATCGGCCGCTATTACAGTTACTTCCGTATCGAAATCAGTATTAGTCCGGTACCCATCCACGTCGGACCATTCGTCAGAATAGGTTCCATAGGCATGGTGGATAGTTCCGGCTCCGCTGGAGAAGTCATAGACTGTCATAGGCGGCTGAACGGGTGTAGTTGCGGATTCTTCGCTCGACCAACCAGTCTCGTTCTGGGCAGGAGCGCTATCGCGTGCTTTAACCTTGAACGTGTATTCTGTTTCGGGGGTGAGGCCGGTAGCTAAATAGGTTGAATTTGTTTGCCAATTACTACTAGCTTCACTATGGTTAGTACATTCGAAGTAATACTCCACAGGCGGATTAGTAGCATCCGTAGCAGTCGTTGCAGTCATCGTAATCGAAGTCGGACTCACTGCGTTCGGCTCCAAATCCTCCGAAGCCCAGGTCATTGGGTTCGGTGTCGGCGGAGTAAGATCTGGCGTATAGGTCGCGGTGTAATTCTGGTTTGTCTGGTCGGAGGTAACATTAGTATATACTCTGTTGGTTGGGGTAAATGTATATTCAAATTTTGTCGGGGTGACTGTGCCGGACCAGCCGGAAATAACCTGCGCGCTGTAAACACCGCTGGCGTTGGTAACCGGGTTGCCCGGCAGGCCGCTCATTGTTACATCTTCCAGCGGCGAGCCGCCTGATGTTACTGTACCGGAAACGGTGTAATAAGTAGGAGGTGCAACCAATCCCAGGTTTGAAGCAAACTGCATACAGTTTGTGGACCAGGCGTAATCCTGGTTGTTGGTAAATCCAAGTCCTTGGCGTATGCCTCCGTCGTTATCGCCATCGGTACCTAAAAGTAAATCGATAATATTCTGGTATTTTGTGAAGGAGCTGGCACCTAAGTATTCGCTGATGGCATAGTGTCCCCAGGCATACCAACCATCGTGGCCATACTCATAGGTGTTATTTGAACCATCGGCTGCGTTAAGAGGCATATAAGTATTTGCGGTTGTTGCCCAAGCGGCTCCACCAGAGTTAACTTTATAGTATGAGTTCAGAACACCCCAGACGGCAATTCCGCCGGAAACTGCCCAGCTCTCTGTAGCAAATCGTGAGGTGCTGCCGTTAAGCCATGTTCTAACGCTATCTCCGAGGACAACAGCCCTGTTTTGGTATGTGGTATTGCCGACATTCACACCATACTGATACAGAGCACCAGCGGCAATTCCGGTACACAGCCTGTTTGTTGTATCTGTGCCGGGAGTGTTATCAACTAAATGGTTTGCACATGATGTGCCATACGAGGTATGGTCTGCATATCCCGCATGGCCTTGATAGACCTGTCTGTATTTCATCTCTGCCAGCAGACCCCAACCGATATTATAAGTAGTGTAATAGGCAGTGGCACTGCCTTCCTGCCAGGATGGATTGTTATTGCAGTAAGTCCAAGCGTTATTTATGTTTGTTTGATAAGTGGTATAATCTCCGGTTAGCTCAGCATAGCGGGACCATATCCATATAGCCTCAGCAGTGTTATCCGTTTCTACGACGGTAGTGTAGTCTTCTCCTTCCCATATTCCGCCGCTGCCGGCCTGCTGGGTGGCGAGCCAGCCTGCCATCTGTGTAAACTCTGCAAGGTAGTCGGCTTGCGCTGTCCCTGCGAATACTAACAGGGCGCATAAAACCAGCAGCCCGCTTCTTACTTTTGTGGTTGATAACGCTTTCATCACTCTTGCCTCCGAAATATTTAAGGATAGAAAAAAGTATTTTTTTGCCTAATATGGCGGACGAGCCTCGCATACACGTCCTTGTTTAGGGAAGTTAGAAAGATATGGGCAGAAAATCACCGTATTCAAGATGATTTTTACTGTTTAACACCCACCTCTCGTGCTTTCATCACCTCTCCAGCACTCCTATGCTCCTGATTGTGCCGCACCGCCGTACCAGCACATATAGAAATTGCATTATATCATTTTTTTCGTAAATGTCAATACATAAGTTGTGAAATTGCGGATTATTAGGGATATTTTGACCATTGGTGGATTTTTAATCTTATTGCTTAATTTTGGTAAAATTAGGTCGATGGTGAGCACGGAAAGGGTAAAAACGGCCTTTATTGAGGCATTAGACTGTGCTTCTGATGATATCATCAGTTTTGACGAGCCTTAGTCCTTTATTCACAAACACTTACAAGGATTTCAATTAGTAGTACAGGGCGATCGGAGTACATAAAGACAGTTAGGTTAAAAAATTGTTTTCCTGATAGCAGACAGTTAGAAGCCGTAAACATATAATAACAGAATGGACGCTGCTATGACAGAGACTTGTCTTGTAGAGACACAAGGCCTTACTAAAGCCTATACTTCCGGCAGGAGGCAGTTCTTTGCATTGAGCGGAGTGACTTTATCCGTTAAGAAGGGTAGATTCCTTGCAGTTACAGGCGTTTCCGGCTCAGGAAAGTCAACGTTTATGAACCTTTTGGGCGGTCTGGATAGGCCTACTTCGGGCTCTATCATAGTAGACGGCAAATACATTTCAAAAATGGATAAAAAAGAACTTACTCTGTATCGTCGTCACCAGGTTGGTATGGTTTTCCAGTCGTTTAATCTTATTTCATCTTATACTGCTCTCGAAAATGTCGGTTTTCCACTGCTCTTTTCAGACGTGAGTAGAAAAGAAAGAAACCGCAGGGCAGCTCAGATGCTTGATAAGGTCGGCCTGACTTCCCGCAGTAATCATAGGCCTTCAGAGTTATCCGGCGGCGAACAGCAGCGCGTGGCTGTTGCTCGTGCGCTTATCAATAAGCCCAAAATTCTGCTTGCAGATGAGCCGACCGGTAATCTCGATAGCAAAACCGCAGGGCAAATTATGCAGATGCTTGCCGATTTGAACAGGAACCAAAATCTGACAATTATTATGATATCCCATGAAGAAAATCTCGTGCGGCAATTTACGCAGGATATCATGCGCCTTCAGGACGGAAAGGTTATCGAGCAAAAAACTATAAGATAAGCGAAAGAATAACGTATGAGAGCAGCAGACTACATAGAGCAGTCATTTACAAATCTTCGGAAGATGAAGCTTCGCACCTTCCTGACTACCTTCGGAGTAATAATAGGGATCGGGGCTTTGGTTTCGATGATAGCTTTCGGCCAGGGGATGCAGGAGAATATCACCAAAGAATTTAAGGAGCTCGGATTGTTTAACTATATCAGTGTATTCTCGGGCAGTGAAGGCGAGATGAACCACAGGCGGGGCCCTCAGCGTAGACATTTTCGGCAGCAGCAGGAGGATTTGGCCGGCCTTGACGAAAAAATGCTCGAAGAAATCAGGCGAATCAGGGGTGTTGAGCGGGTTTTTCCGGAAGTACGTTTTCCAGCTATGATTCGCTTTAACAATAAGGAAAATTTCACTTATATACAGGCGTTGCCTGCTGTTGCCTGCCAATCGGAACTGATAAAACTGAAAGCGGGAACAGCCTTCGACAGTAATGATGCGAATGCTCTTATTATAAGTGAGTCGATGCTGGAATCGATGGATTTTAATGAACCGCAGAATGCGGTCGGTCAGCAGATAGAGCTGGCAACACTCACGATTGATTCGAACAGCTTTAATCCTGCCATGATTACTTCGATAGTCAGCGGTCAGGGTAATTTCTTTGAAAAGGAAAGTTATATATTTACCATCGTTGGGGTTTCCAGGCGAAGTGATTTTGGCGGCCCGGGCCTTCTGCGAAGCGATGTTATTATTCCTATCGGGACTTCGAATAAAATGAAAAAAATGTCTGCGACAAGTATCAGGGATTTTTTTGAATCTGAAGAAAACCAAAATAATTACTCAATGGCAAGTGTGAAAGTCTCTTCGGTTGAGCATATTGAGGATGTGAAGCAGCGTATCGAACAGCTCGGGCTGCGGACATTTGCTTTCGCTGATATGCTCGAGGGAATGAAGAAGGGTTTTATGCTGATGGATATGTTTCTTTTCAGCATTGGCATGATTGCGATAACTGTTGCTTGTCTGGGAATTATCAATACGATGGTAATGAGTATTCTGGAGCGATATCGCGAGATTGGAATTATGAAGGCCGTTGGCGCGGCAGACAGTGACGTGAAGAAGATAATATTTTTCGAGACGGCGACGATTGGCTTTCTGGGTGGCGTTTTCGGGCTGGTTTTCGGCTGGCTTGTCAGTATGATTATTAATGTCGTGGTAAACCAGATTCTCGCCCGAAGAGGTGTTCCTTACGTTAACTGTTTCAGCTTTCCCTGGTGGCTTTGCCTTGGTGCGGTCTTATTTTCAATCCTTGTAAGCCTGTCAGCGGGTATCTATCCTGCAATTCGTGCTGCAAAGGTTGACCCTGTCGTTGCACTTAGACATGATTAAAGATGTTGGCTTTTTGTCTGTAAAGGCGAAAAAAGTTCACAAACAGTTTTTACTGTTCGGGCTTTTTGAGCTCTTCAACTTTCGGCAGGTCTTTCAGTGAATTTAGACCGAACACTTCCAAAAATTTCTTTGTCGTTCCGTATAGCATCGGCCTTCCAAGGACCTCGGCCCTGCCGACAATTTTCACCAGCCCCTTATACATAAGAGAGCGAATCAGCTCACCAGCCTGAACGCCTCTTATTGCCTCTATGTCGGCGCGGATGACAGGCTGCTTATAGGCGATAACCGCGAGTGTCTCAAGGGCGGCCGCACTGAGTTTACTGTCACTGCGGGCGCGGAGCAGCTTCTTGAGCCAGTGGTTGTAGTCGCTGAGTGTCATCATCTGGTATCCGCCGGCAATTTTCTCTATTCCGAAAGCATTTTTATTCGATGTGTATTTTTTGTTCAGGTTGTCTATATGCCGGTTGACCTGCTTTATTGATGTTTCGGTAATACCGGCGAGACGGTTGGCGCTTAAAGGCTCGTCAGAAGCAAAAAGAACCGCTTCTATAACCGACTCAATTGTTATTTCGCCCTCATAGCTCTGTGGTTTTTCATCTTCTGTTTCTTCGGACAGTTCGTTTATTTCTTCGTCATCTTGCAGAGTTTCTGTATCGTCTTGTGAAGTATCCTGATTTTCAATTTTGTCTTTGTCCTCTTCTGTCATAGCTGAATCCATTTAAAAGGGTCCTTATCTTTTTTGCTTATCCTGATATTTATTTTACCGAGAGTTATTTTAAGTCGATTGGTAAATTTTTTCAGCATAAATCTTTCCGAGACACTATGGCCCAGGCACAGGCAGGTGACATTTGCCTGTTGTGCCGCCAGAGCCTGGTGGTGTTTCAGTTCGCCGGTCAGGTACAGGTCGGCTTTTGCGGCGATGACCTGATTGATTATTTTGCCGCAGTAGCCTGCACAAACCGCAGCGGTTTTTACAAGCCTTTTATCCTTTCCCACAATGCCAATTGTCTTTGCACCGGTCTGTTTTTGAATCTTCGTGATGATTTTGCTGAGAGGCGCAGGTTTTTTAAGTTTGCCAATTCTGCCTAGCCCGAATTTACCGTGCTCATTATAAAGCTTGAAACAGTCGAATGCGGGCATCTCATAGGGATGCGCCTTTTTCATTGCTGTTATTGCGCTGTTCAGTTTCTCTGCCGGAACAATCGTCTCGAACCTCATCTCGCTTACCTTTTCGAGCTTGCCCTTTTTACCGATTGCAGGTTTAGCTCCTTCCAAAGGGAGAAAGCTTCCCTGTCCCTGAGCTGTAAATCCGCAATGACTGTAGTTGCCCATTAATCCTGCTCCTGTCTGGAAGATTGCATTAGCTACCTTTTGGGCGGAATCTACAGGTATGAAAACGACCAGCTTGTACATATCGCCGCTGGCCTCAACAAAATCTCCTATGGGCTTGCCGTCGCTGATTCCGACAATTTCCGCAAGGTCATCATTAACGCCGCCTTCGACTATGTCCAGAGCTGTATGTACGGAAAAAACTGCAATGTTCGAGCGTATCAGTTCGAAAACCATGCTGCCGGCGCCGGCAGAGGTTATTCTCTTCAGGCCGTCCCAGATGACAGGATGATAGCTGATAATCAAATCCGTTTTCAGCTTTCTGGCTTCGGACAGGACTTCATTGGTGATATCAATAGTCAGCAGCACATTTTTGACCTGCCTTTCGGCATCGCCGATGAGCAGTCCTACGTTGTCCCAATCGAGGGCAAGCCTGAGCGGTACTAACTTTTCAATTTTTTCAGCGATATCCTTTACTTTCATCCTGCATAATCTCCGGCGATATATTGGCTGAATCCGGTTCAAAAAGTATACCGAATTTGATTTGATTAGCAAGTAAACATTGGCAGCGGTTTTATCATAATCATAAGGAAGTCTGACTTTTGCTGCATCTGGTTTCGATATAGTTATCGAACAGTTTTAGCATTTTTTTTGTAACCGGGCCGACCTTGCCGTTACTGACCGTGTGTTTTTCGACGCTGTTTACCGGCATAATCTTCATAATAACATTTGTCAGAAAGATTTCATCCGCAGCTAACAGGTCATCGATGCCAAGGTCTTTTTCAATTAGTTTTACTGAGTTATCGGCAGCGATTTTACAGACTGCTTTTCGGGCGATGCCGGCGAGAACAGGTGTTGCTAGCAACGGAGCATAGATAATGGAATCTTTAACCAGAAATACATTGCTGATGCAGCCTTCAGCCAGAAGATTTGTTGTTGTAAACCACAGAGCTTCCGCAGCTTTTTTTTGGTGAGCCATCTGAAGGGCGAGCATACGAGAGAAATAGCTTGTCGTCTTATGGCCGAAAATCGGCTCGGTGACATTTTGCCTGAATGGGCATAGCACTACAAGCACACCTTTTTGATAATACTCCAGCGGGTACGACTGTAAATCAGTGGCGGTGATAAGAAGTGTTGATTTATTTTTGTCTTCTGAGGCAGACATAGGGCCAGATGTCAGTGTCAGCCGAAGCCGCGCATCTGTCAATTCGTTTGCTTTCAGAACTTTATAGACGGCATCGGCCATAAATTGCCGGCTATAAGTATTTGATATTGAAAGACTTGCGGCACTTGCAAATAATCTGTCCAGATGGTCATCGAGACAAAAAACAACGCCGTTGTTGCAGCGCATCGTCTCAAACAGGCCTGAGCCATACAAAAAACCGCTATCTTTAACAGATATACAGGCTTTATTAATATCAGTCAGCTTGTCGTTTAAGAAAACTTTTTCCATTTTCTGTTTAATTTTCTTACGTGATACTTAATGCGCATGGTGCATTATGTTTTTAATTCCTGCCAGCAGAGCTTTTGCCTTTGTTATCGTTTCGTCCCATTCGGCCTGCGGGTCTGAATCTGCGACGATGCCTCCACCGGCCTGCACATAGGCCAAGCCGGCTTTGATAATAATTGTTCGTATGGCAATATTCAAACAGACATTACCATCAAGACCTAAAAAACCGATGCTGCCAGTGTAAACGTTTCTTTGTGTTGGCTCTGTCTGGTCGATTATTTCCATCGCGCTTACTTTTGGCGCACCTGTAATAGAGCCGCCGGGAAAGGT
>CAYNDE010000073.1:4282-8028 GCA_964395535.1 uncultured Pirellulales bacterium | reverse complement strand
GGGGGCTAAACAATTTTTAGATTCGGTGCCTTCGCGGGAATGACAAAGGTAATAACAGTGGTCTCACTCTCATTTTTGCAACTTTTTATAATTAAATTACATCACCTAATTATTAATGACGCAAACTGCGGCTAAAAGGTTGACATAACAATCAATTTAATATAATTATCCCATTTCACTTTTGCTAATCAACAATATAAATGAAAAACCTTTAATCAATTTCTTATTATGATATAATTTTGAGCTTGATATTACATCATTTAAGGAATGAACTATGGCGGAAAGATACGATGTAGTTGTAATCGGCTCCGGGCCGGGGGGAGCAAGGGCTGCAAGAAGGTGTGCACAAAAAGGTGCAAAAGTTGCTATGATTGAAAAAGAGTATGTCGGCGGGACATGCCTGAACTGGGGCTGTATCCCGTCGAAGGTCCTTCTTGCAAGCGCTCACCTGCTGCTTTCAGCCAAAGAAGCCGGCGAGCTTGGTGTAAAAATATCCTCTGCTGAACCAGACTGGCCGAAAATACAGCAGAGAACAAAACAAATCGTGGAAAATTTCCGCAAAGGTATGACGCAGACTATGAAAAACAATAAAGTCGCAATCATTGAGGGAACGGCTTTTGCTAAAAGTCCAAACAAAGTTATAGTGCAACAGGGCAAAGAAAAACTCGATATTGAAACAAATAAGCTCATTATAGCAACAGGCTCACAGACTATTCAGATACCAGCTTTTGCCTTCGACGGCCAGACCATTATAAGCAGCAAAGAAGCACTTTTTTTAGACGAGGTGCCTAAGTCAATGGCCGTGATAGGCGGCGGATTTATCGGCTGTGAGATAGGCTGTGCCTATGCAGCAGCAGGCAGTAAGGTAACTATTATAGAAGCATTAGACAGGCTGCTGCCGCGAGAGGATGCCTGGGTTGGCAAACTCTTGGCCAGAGAGTTTAAGAAATTAAATATCGACATACTAACCAGCCAAAAGGTTACTGCAGTAGAAAAAACAAACACAACAGCAAAAGTCAAACTCGAAAACGGCACAGAAGTAGAGGCTCAGAAGGTTCTTGTAGCAGTCGGCAGAAAGGCGATCTGTGATAAACAAACAGTTGAAGCACTGGGTCTGGAAATGGCAGGAGATGTAATCAAGGTCAACAGCAAATTTGAAACGAATGTACCCGACGTTTATGCCCTCGGTGACGTTATTGGCACAACTTATCTTGCGCACGGCGCAACAAGTGAGGCGGAAGTCGCTGCAGTAAATGTTACCGGCGGCATTGAGAAAATGTATGATTACTCGCTGATACCAAGAGTGATTTTTACCTTCCCGGAAGTAGCAGCGGTAGGCAAAACCGAGCAGGAATGCAAAACTGAAGGTCTGGATATCACGGTGGGCAAAGCCTTTTTCAGGGCGGACGGCAGAAGCGTCGCCCATAATGAATTAGCCGGTGAGGTCCGGGCAATCAGGGACAAAAAAACCGATAAGATTCTGGGGATAACAATGGTCGGTGCGAGAGTAACTGAATTAGCGGTACTGGCAAGGGCTCTGATAGGGACACAGGAAAAAATCTCGAATATCTGTTTTCCGCATCCAACGGTATCGGAGGTTGTAGGTGAGGCAATAGAAAATGCTTTCAGCACAAAATAAAAATGTTTCTACGATTATTGAACCAAAGGAAAAAACCGATTTGCGAATCTGTGATTGCGGGCTTGCAGAGTATCGCAGAACACTAAAGCTACAAAAGCAACTGCAACAAAAGCGGTATAGCGACGAAATACCAAACACAGTCTTGATTGTAGAGCATCAGCCGGTAATTACACTCGGTGCGCGAAAAGAAGCCAACAAGCTTCTCGTATCATCAGAAGAATTAAAAAACAAGGGGATTGATGTTACCGAGACGCGTAGAGGCGGTGGTGTAACAGCACACAATCCCGGCCAGCTTGTTTTCTATCCTATCCTGAAACTGCAGCAACTCGGTTTAGGAATAACCGAATATATCAGAACACTTGAAGCAATTGGGATAGAGCTTTTAAGTACATTTAAGGTTCGCTGCGAGAGGCAAAGCGGCTTTCCCGGTCTTTGGGTCGGCGAGAAAAAGATTGCGTCAATCGGCGTGCGTGTGTCGCGTTTTGTAACTTATCACGGGATGGCGATAAATATAAACAATGATTTAAGCATTTTCAATTTATTCGTACCCTGCGGTATCGAAGGAGTGAAGATAACCTCGGTATCGGAACAAACAGGTGAAAAACTTTCGATGAATGACGTTAAAAACAGGCTGATTGAACTGCTCAATAAATATTTTTCTGTAAAAAGTGAGAGTTATGAAAACCGTTCGCAAATTACCTCAATGGCTTAAACGGCCAATGCCTGTGGGCAGGACCTTTTGTCACACGGACAAAGTGTTAAGCGAGCTCGGCCTTGAGACTATATGCGTTAATGCCAATTGCCCCAATCGCGGCGAATGCTGGGGCAGAGGTACAGCAACAGTATTAATACTGGGCAACGTATGCACAAGAAGCTGCAGGTTTTGCTCGGTAGCAAAAGGAAAGCCTTCGCCGCCGGATGCACAGGAGCCGGCGAAACTGGCTGAAATGGCTAAACGAATGAAACTAAAATACCTTGTGATAACCAGCGTTAACAGGGACGATTTGCCTGACGGTGGCGCTGGACATTTCAGAGATTGCATAAATAAAGTAAGACAAGAAATACCTGAAATGAAATTCGAGATACTGACGCCGGACTTTGCCGGCTGTCAGAACAAAGCTATAGAAATACTTTCCGATGCCCTGCCATTCGTATTTGCACATAATGTTGAGACAGTACCCTTTTTATTCAGGATAGCAAGAAGCGGCGGAGATTATCAACGTTCACTGCAACTACTTAAAATGGCCAAAGAATCTTATAAAAACATTGCTACCAAATCATCAATAATGCTTGGTCTTGGGGAAAGCGATAAAGAGCTCGAGCAGGTTTTGCGAGATTTGCGTTCTGTCGGCTGTGACAGAATAACAATCGGTCAATATCTTAAGCCATCCAGCAATTCACTTGAAGTTGCAGAGTACGTTCAGCCGGAAAAATTCGACTTCTGGAGAAACAAATGTATTGATTTGGGCTTTCGGTGGGTAATGAGCTCACCATTTGCACGCAGTTCCTATTTTGCAGAGCAGGAAAACGCTCTATAAGGGTCATACATTTCAACAGCAACAGTTATTATAGGCCATATCAATATATAAAAACAATTTTGTTTCGACGATTTTGCTTCTTTTCATAATATTTTTATACTTTAAACGGTGATTAAGAGCCTTTAGGCTAATAAACAACTTTCAAAATGGGGGCAGCAGTGAATTTTCTTATAAATAAAAGCATTAATCATAGGCGCAAAGCTTTTGCGCTTATTATAGCTATGATTTTCGTAGCTGTCTTTTCAACTCTGGCAATTGGTCTATCAAGTATATGTACAACAAACGTTCAGCTTTCTGAAAATCAGCACCTTGTCAATAATGCTCTTACGGCGGCACAGTCCGGCCTGGAGTGCGGCAAATATATCGTATCTCAGCTACCAGAACTTGAAAGGACAGGTATAAATTACGTTACAATGGAGCAGGCAAATACGGTATGGTTAACACTCTGCCAGAAAGCTGAGGAACTTAATCTCGACGGACAATCCGTACCATCACCCGCCCGATTTAGTGATGCAGGCGGAGCCGGCGGCGACCAGATTATTATCCCTGCAATCGATTACGGCAGCCCG
>CAYNDE010000073.1:0-4182 GCA_964395535.1 uncultured Pirellulales bacterium | reverse complement strand
GAGAAGTCTCAAGAACGATAAGCATCGATATGAAGATTTCAAAAGATGCAAGTGTGCTGAACTATGCGATAGCAGGCAATGGAAGGATGTGGATTACCGGTGACTCGACAATTTACGGAGATATTTTCAGCTCCTGGGACCGCGCCTCGATTTCGCCTTTCAATATGACCAGCGATTCCGCGGTAATCGGGACAATTAATACGGTTTTAACACTTGACCAAATCGAGGACCAAACCTATCAGCTTGAAACTCTCGATGCCGATGGCAATCCGGTTGATGTCAACGGTGACCCGCTACAGGACAACTATGATGAGCGATACTATGGAACATACGACGAAATACAGGGTTATCATCATGGTATCAACTATGGTCAGCCCCACCAGGATATGCCCGGAATGGATATCAGCGACTATGATACAGATACTTACAAAAATATAGTAATGGGAGACGAAGGCAACGGTGACATTCCGAGCTCCTCAACAATAGAAAGAGAGTATTTTCCTCATGCATCCGGTAATTATAATCAGCCGCAAAGCAGCTCGAGTAGAAGACTTGACAGGCACGTTTACGAAGGTCAGACATTCACAGATGTACGACTGCCGGATAACCGAAACGCGCTGTTCAGAAACTGCACTTTTAACGAAATTTTATACATTGACTGCTCCAAGAGTACCAGCTCATATTACAATAATGTGCGTTTTGAAAACTGCACATTTAACGGCGTAATAGTAACAAATGTGCCGGATAATCTCAACTGGCAAAGAAACTGTTTGTATTTTACGGGGGAGGCCAATTTCAACAACCAATCTTCCATTCAGGAGGCGACAATACTGGCACCGCACTTCAACGTTAATCTCGGAAACACGAATCCCGAGCAAAACGACAATAATGTGCTCACCGGTGCAATTGTTGGCGGAATAGTGGATGTCAGAGGCAACGCACAGATTAACGGTACCATTATCTCGATGTGTGACACAACCGAATGGCCCAGCGGATACGTAACAAACATCGGTGCGACTCTTGATGACGGCGGTTCGGAAACAACGGAGCTTGGCGACATAGGTGTCATTGAAATCGAGCCGGACAAAGAAAAATTGCTTCCAAGCGGAATTACTTCTCCAATCGTAATCAAAACCTTACAGCAAACTTATACAGAACTGTAAAAAAGCTTATAATTTGAAAGGAGCCCAAAAATGAAAACTTTTGTTTCAATAGTTCTCATCGGGTTACTGTTTCTGTGTATGTCAGCCGCTATCTCGGCTCAGACCAATTATTCCGTATGCCTCGATGATGACCCCAACGAGCCGGAGCTCACGCTCACAGCCGCAGACGCCGGCAGTCCTATGACTTACATAGATGTTGACCCCAACGAACCTGAATAAAATGAGAATGCAACTGTACCGTAATAAATTTCTCACAAAACAATCGATTACCTAATATTCATTGTAATTTCAAAACCTAAATTATGTCCTTGATTAAGGAGAGAGGAAAACCGGCTGGGCAAAACTTCACAAGGAACAAAATGAAACGCACAACAAAAAAGGGAAACCGAGAAAGAAGCGGTTTCGCTTTGATTATATCTATGATATTTGTGCTTTTGTTTTCCACGCTGGCTATAAGTCTGTCGTCGATGTGTACCACAAACGTTCAGATAGCAGACAACCAGCGAAATGCCAACAACGCAAGGGGCTGTGCCGAATCGGGACTTGAGGTAGTCCGCTTATGGATGAGCAATGTATCAATACAGGGAGACACTCCGCCAAATATGCAATTCTACATGCTTGCAGGCAGCTTTGACGAAAATACTTACGAGACATCGGACATCAATATTCAATACGACGGCAATCATATTTCGATACCATCGACGAACCTGGGCGCAGCAGGCAAGTCTTTCTCAGCTACTATTACACCACTGCCGTCAGCAGACAATCCCGATACCCTTGCCGTCGAAGTAACGGGCAGTTATGGTGATATCACAAGAACTATACGGGCCAACTATGCTTTCGGCCAGAGAGCAAGTACAGTTTTTGATTTCGGTGTGGCAACAAAGGGACCATTGTCTCTATCAGGAAATATAGAACTCGAAGGTGTCAACGTCTCGGTCGAGGCGAGCGTATATATTGAAAGCGAAAACAACAGTCTCGCATTATCAATCATAGGCAATTCACAAATTGCCGGTGACGTCAGTATAGTAAATCCGCTCGCCAATATATATCTTCAGGGAGGCAAAGCCGGCATCGGCGGAGAAACAGGAGATGATGCTATCGAAAATCACGTAGATATAGGCGTACCGCCAACAGAATTTCCCATCCCCAACCCAAGTTATTTCGAACAGTACGTTATCAATACAATCGATTCAAGCTGCGACACATCCGCTAACGCAACCTATGAAAATGTAAGAATACTCACCGATACAAATCCCCATTTTTCAGGAAACGTTATCCTCAAAGGCATCGTTTTCATAGAAACTCCAAATATCGTTACCTTTAGCGGAAACGTCACCATCATAGGCATAATAATAGGTGATGGCGATTACGAGGATAATTCCGGAACAAACCAGATTAATATAACAGGCAATGTCAGCAGCCAGCCTGTTACTGATTTGCCCGACGGGCCGCAGTTTGCCGGTATAAAAAATGAGACAGGCACATTCCTGATGGCACCCGGTTTTTCTGCTTCTTTCGGCGGCAATTTCGATACCGTCAACGGAGCAATCGCAGCTAATGGAATTAGCTTCTTTGGAAACGCAGGTGGAATAATTAACGGCTCGATACTCAATTATTCGGACGAAGAAATGGACTTATCGGGTAATGCCGACCTGTACTTTAACAGGTCAGGTACGAGCGTGGTACCAGCAGGTTTTATTCCGGAAATCGTACTGCAATACGAACCATTCTCCTATACAGAAGGACCTTTCGATTAAATCTGAGCTTTGAGCTAATCAGATTTTTTTAAGACAATCAGCGTTAGCTTAACAGGCTGACAAAAACAAGTATACTAATCCAAAAAAAACCAAAAACACTCAAGCTCATTATAAAAACTTTTTTTACAAGGCATAAATTTTTTTAATACTACGAATCTTTACAAACAAAACAGCTAAATTATTTGACAAGCCCGCCACAACACGCTTTAATCTGCCGAACAAAAAATCGTTAGTGTATGTACAGACCAAAGAATGAAAGCAATATTAGCATTAGAAGACGGTACAATCTTTGAAGGCTCCGGTTTCGGTGCGGCGGGAGAAGCCTTCGGGGAAATCGTGTTCAATACGAGTATGGCCGGCTATCAGGAAATCCTCACGGACCCCTCATACAAAGGTCAAATCGTTACAATGACGTATCCTTTGATAGGCAACTACGGAACAAATGCCGAGGACGTCGAATCGCACAGGCCTTTTGTTGAGGGTTTTGTAGTAAGAGAGTACAGCACAACAGCAAGCAACTGGCGAAGCGAGAAAAGCCTGGACGACTACCTCAAGCAATACAAAATTGTCGGTATCGAAGGTATAGATACACGGGCCTTAACCCGACATATAAGGCTCGCCGGAGCGATGAAAGCAGTCATATCTACCGAAGATTTAAATCCTGAAAGACTAATCGAAAAAGCAAAGAGCTCGCCTTCACTTGTCGGCAGAGACCTGGTAAAAGACGTAACAAGCCAGAAGACCTACAACTGGAATGAAAATGGCGAATACAATGTGGTTGTCATAGATACAGGAGTTAAATATAACATACTTCGGCTGCTTGCTGAGCGCAACTGCAGAGTAACGGTCGTGCCGGCGAGCACAGATGCAGAACAGATACTCAAACTTCAGCCGAGCGGTATTATGCTCGCCAACGGGCCCGGAGACCCTGCCGCTGTGCCTTATGTGGTAGAAACCGTCAAAAAACTTATAGGCAAAGTACCGATGTTTGGTATCTGTCTTGGCCAGCAGATGCTTGGCCTTGCAATGGGCGGCAAAACTTTCAAGCTCAAATTCGGCCACCACGGCGGCAATCACCCCGTCAAGGATACAAAGACAGGCAAAGTGCACATTACGGTTCAGAACCACGGCTTCTGCGTTGACATAGATTCTTTGCCAAAAGACGACTTAGAGATTACACACATAAACCTTAACGACCAGACACTGGAAGGGATAAGGCACAAGAAGCTGCCGATTTTCTCGGTTCAATTTCACCCTGA
>CAYNDE010000072.1:0-8098 GCA_964395535.1 uncultured Pirellulales bacterium | reverse complement strand
AGAGCTGCACAGTTAACGGCGCTGCCGAAGTACACGACTTGTATCTGGTTTTCACTGGCGACAGCGGTGCTCTTATGAACTTCAATTGGTGGCAATTCGAGTAAATGAAAGGAAAAAAGATCCGTATGAACCGATATGTGCAATTTATCGCATTCATTGCTCTGACAGCAGTGGTTCGTCAGTGCTTTGGATCCAATCCGGGAGGTAATCCCATCTTTCGCGATGTTTTCACTGCCGAACTTGTTGGCGGAGCGAACAAAGTAGCTGGTACTACGGCCTCAGAAGGCTATCTGGCCAGTTTGACCGAGCCGGGTCAAAGCGTGAAGTTCACAGGTTTACCGGCTGCCGGGAAATTAGCAATTCGATATGCGTCAGTGGAAGTAGGCACTATCAGTGTTACCGTCAACAACCAGCCGACACGCAAGGTGAACATTCATTCTTCAGGGAATCTCACTGGTTCCTTTCTCTATGCGATAATTGACATTGAGATTCCCAACAATGCCACTCTGACTATCAGTCTGGCTGCCGATGATTCGGTGGTCAGTATTGATCAGATAGTTGTCGGCGACGGAGATCTTGGACTGCCGCCGGATATCTGGAACCTGCCGCCTTTGCCGGTGGCATCCGGTCCTTATTCCGCCGACTGGAAAGCGTTGAGCCGGATTTATACCGTGCCGGAGTGGTGGCGTGACGCCAAGTTCGGCGCATGGTCACACTGGGACCCGCAGTCCATGCCCGAGCAGGGTGACTGGTATGCGCGCGGCATGTATCAGGAGGGCCATCCGCAGTATAGATACCACCTCAGTCACTTCGGCCATCCGTCGGAATATGGCTACAAGGACATCTGTCACAACTGGGTCATCGACCGATGGAACCCCGATGAATTGATGGATTTGTATGTCGAAATGGGCGCTCGCTACTTCATGGCAATGGGCGCTCATCATGACAATTTCGACTGTTATGATTCGAAATATCAGCCTTGGAACTCGATACGTGTCGGCCCAAAGGTGGATATCGTTGGCACTTGGGAAAAAGCCGCGCGCCGGCACGGCCTCCGTTTTGGCATCGGCTTCCACAATTCTCCGCCGCGAACCTGGGGCCAGTTTATGACTGTGCGTTACACCAGCGACAGGAGAGGCCCGAAGCAGGGCGTGCCTTATGATGCGCTGCAAACTATTTTCGATGGAAAAGGAAAGTGGTGGGAGGGCATGGATCCGGTAGACCTTTATGGCCCGGTTCACAACAACAAGGATCCGTTGCTTTCGCCCTTTGCCAACCAGTTTATGTGGCGCGTGGATGACGCTATTACCAAATACCATCCCGATGTGATTTACTTCGATGAGGCTGCGGGTGATACCTTGGTGGATCTGGGCGTGAAGATGGGGCTGGGTTTTCTAGCTCCGCCGCTCGTCGCGAACTACTACAACAAGTCCCTGAAGTGGAACCAGGGGAAGATGGATGTGGTCATCAACCTCAAGTGCGTGGGCGGGCGTTACAATAGCTTCAAAAAAACCCCCGAACTGATTCCCATCGTTGAACGCGCCCTCGTCAAGAGCACCGAGGCGCACATCGAACCGGAGATCATGGCCTATCCTTTCCAGACGGAGACCACCATCCAGGACTGGCACTACCGAACCGGTCAGGGATACATAGACGCCAAAAGCCTGGTCCAATCACTGATGCAAAACGTCTGCCGCAACGGTACGATGTTGCTCAACCTCACCCAGCACGGCCGTGGCGATCTTGATCCGCAAGTGATTCAAATATGCAAAGACATCGGCGCGTGGTTGAAAATCAACGGCGAAGCTGTCTATGCCTCCCGCCCGTTTGAAATCTGCAGCGAAAATTCAAATTCAATTTGCTACACGCGCAACAACAGCAACGTCTATGCCACTCTGCTCGATTGGAACGGCGGTCCGATCACGCTCAAGGCCCTGCGCACCGGCGGGACGACGCTGGGCAAAGTGTCCAAAGTCGAACTGCTTGGCTCTGATATTGAAATGACGTTTGTCCAGGATGATCAAGGCCTGACGGTGACGCCCGGCGGAGCGGCGCAGCCGCTGGCGGGAATTACCAACCAGCAACTGGCATCGGGGTGTCGGGTTCTGCGCATCGCCCACGACAAGGGCTGGTTCAACGACGATGACCCTGGTGCGGTTGCGCCAGGATGGATTCGTCACTGTAACCTTGGCACAGGTGACTTCAACAATGACCTTACGATCAGTGATAGACCCGGTGATGTCTGGAGCTGTTTATTCACCGGCAGCAGCGTTTCAGTCATCGCTCCGAAAGAGGCGGGAGCCGGAAAGATCGAGATTCAGATCGACGGCGAAACACATGCAACAGCGAATTTGTCCACGACGGATTCGCGTATAGCCCAACAGAAGGTGTGTGAGGTTTCCGGTCTTACTTCAGGCAAACACACTATGAATATTATCAATCGCGGCCCCGGACCTGTAGCTGTAGATGCAATAGTCATTCAGTAAAATTCAATCAAAAGGAGCTAAAATAATGAGAAAAAGATTCATTTTGTTATCGTTGAGATTGACAACGATTATGGTTTTTGCCTGCGCGGGCTGCTCTACGACCCTGGTAGGATATAAACCTGACCGAATTGAACTTGCAGAGAATTGGGAACTTGCGTCCGCAACAGAAGTTCATTCGGAAGGCGCCGCAATTTCTGTCGTTGGCTACAAGGACGACGAATGGCTCCCGATTCAGCGAATGCCGGCTACGGTTCTTGAAATACTTCAGGAGGATGGCGTCTATTCCGACCTGTATGTCGGAAAAAACCTGCTGGAAAAAGTTCCGCAGGATTTATACAAGCAGGACTGGTGGTATCGCACGACTTTCAAAGCGCCCGCCGGCGAATCCTACACGCTCGAATTTCCGGGAATCAACTATCGGGCTGAAATCTGGCTCAACGGTGAGAAGATCGCCGACAACAACCAGGTGGTTGGCATGTATGCCGCTCACGAATTCAATGTTACCCAGTGGATCAAGCCGGGCTCGCAGAACTCACTCGCCGTCAGGGTGACCCCCGAGCAGTCGATTCAGAATGTCAATGGCGTGGAGTTGGCGGACAGTTGGTTTGACTGGATCAACTGGAAATACCTCGGATACAACAGCAAGCCGGATGAACCAGGCCTGGGATCCATGACTTCGTTTGTTCCGGACCGCAACGCCGGCGTCTGGAAACCCGTTTATTTGCGGGCGACGGGCGCTGTTTCGGTCAACCATCCGCTTGTGAATTCGGAACTGTCCCTTGCCGAATCCACCGCCCGGCTCACGGTCTTCGCCAACCTGCGTAATCTCTCGGAGCAGCCGGTCAGCGGCACGTTGAAAGGAACGATTTCGCGGCAAGGGAAACCGACGATTCATTTCGAGCAAACCATCACCAATCTTTCCGCCGGCGAGGATCGCGAAGTCAGGTTCACGCCGGAAAAATTCCAGAAATTGGTCGTGAAGAATCCGGACCTCTGGTGGCCCTATACCATGGGCAAGCCGGCGCTTTACGACCTTCAGTTGGAGTTTGTGCGGAATGAAACCCTTTCGGACAACGCTCACATTCGCTTCGGAATTCGCCAGATCACGCAGCACCGCGACAACGACGAACATTTCCCCGAGATCGGCAAGGGCGGCAATTTCTACTTGCAGGTCAACGGACGCGATTTTCGTGTACGCGGCGGCAACTACACTCCCGACCTTCTCTATCGCTATGATCCGGAGCGAGAAGAGGATATCCTGCGCTACGTGAAGGACCTCGGCATCAACTTCCTCCGCTGGGAATCGAAAATCTCCAGCGAACACATTATCGAACTGGCCGACGAGCAGGGCATTCCGCTCATGTTCGGCTGGATGTGTTGCAATCAATGGGAGAAATGGGATCAATGGGACGATGAATGCCATTGTGTCGCCTCGCAGAGTCTTCGCTCGCAAATCCGGATGCTCCGCTCGCATGCCTCGGTGGTCGCTTGGGCAAACGCGAGTGACGGTCGGCCTCCGGAACCAATTCGCCAGGAATACCACCAGATTCTTTCCGAACTGCATTGGCAAAACGTCGCGGTGGATACCGTTTCCTCTTTTGCGAAGGACGCCCATGGAGAACCCGCATGGGACGGTATTCGCATGCAGGGCCCGTATTGCTGGCGGCCTCCCAATTACTGGTTCAGCGGGAAATACCCGGCAACCTGCGGCTCGACGGTTGAGCAGGGCGATAACGAGCATATTCCCACGTTGGAGAGCCTCAAGAAATTCATTCCGGCGGGCCAGCTCTGGCCCATCAACGATACCTGGTATATGCACGCAGGGGCCTGGCCCACTAATTGTTCGCTCGGAAGTATTCGACTGGCCTTGGAAAAACGCTACGGGCCTTCCGCCAACGTGGAGGACTTCGTGCGCAAGGCCCAGCTCGCTCAGTACGAGAATACCCGCGCGCAGCTTGAAAACTGGTCCGCGTCCGATTGGGCCACCCACAAAATGGTCGCCTACTGGATGTTGAACAGCCACTGGCCTTCGTTCTACGGCAACCTCATTGATTACTACCTCAGTCCCGGCGGCGCTTACTACGGCGCGAAAAGAGGGTTGCGTCCGCTCTCGGTGGTGTTCGATTACTATGCGACCGGCGACAACGGCCAGGCCAACATCAACGTGTTCAATCAAACACCCGGCGACGTGCGAGGTTTGCGCGTTCGCGTGCGCGTCTATGATCTCGACGGCAAGGTGCGTGACGACCGTTCTGCAAACAACATCGCGGTTCCCTACAACGGCGCGACGCAAGTGATGGTGTTGCCCAGATATCCCGAAAGCACGCCCGTCTTCTTTGTACGCTGTCAATTATTTGACCACAGTGGAAAACTCGTGGTGGACAACACCTATTGGCAATCCCAAAAAGATGACGATTTGGGATCTCTAAAAAATGATTATTACACAACTTTGCAACAGGATAAATGGGCTGACATGACCGCGCTGAATACCATGCCGCCTGTGACCATCGAAATCGAAGCCCAACAAAAAAAGATCGGCCCGGACAGTCACGTAACCATCCGTTTGCACAATCCCTCCGAGCATATCGCCTTTTTCGAGCGGGTCACACTTTCCACCGAGCGCGACAGTAACGAAATCCTTCCCATCGAATACAGCGACAATTACATCACGATCTATCCCGGCGAAACCGTTGAGATTCACGGAACAATTTGGAGGGGAGGCAAGCCTCGCTGGGTCAAACTCGAGGGATACAACACGCCCGTCATTTCCGTCCCTGTCAACTAAAACTACAAGGAGATGCATATGAAGAAATCTGGAATCCATACCTTCATTGTGGGCGCTGCTGTGGCCGCTGTCACCGCCGTAGGAACGATCTGTCATATAGACAACCCGATCATACAAACTAAGTACACCGCCGATCTGGCCCCGGACTGGTGGCCATTGATGCAATAGTCATCCAATAAAAGATACAGGAGATTGCACTATGACTCGACATAAGGAGCAAAACAACGGATTCCGACCTGTGATAAGTTCTTTCCTACACTCAATTCGTTTTGCTATTGTGTTTGGTTTGTTAATTATTATATTTTTAGGATTGAGCTGTGTTTCGCTTAAATATGATTCACCACGAAAAACGATTTCACTGGACCAGAGTTGGCGTTTCCATCTCGGCGGCAGCGGACCGCTGCTGAACTTCAATTGGTGGAAATTTGAATAATTGAAAAGAAACAAGACACATTAACTGATTTAAGGATTAAACGATGGAGAAAGTCAACCTTATAAATGCCGTTTTAAAGTCTTTGACAAAGGCAGTTACGACTCTGTTCACACATCGGAATTGTAACTTGTCTGTGACCGGAAGGATTTCCGTGACACTTACCGTTCTGTTCCTCATGTCGATCGTCGGTCAATGGTTTTCGTCACCGGCTGTCTTTGCGATCGAGGAGATCTGTGGTTCTTGTGATAAAAAGGTGAGTATTACCGGAGATTTTACCCACCGCAAGGATGATGCATTAGTCACAATCCAGGGTGCCGTCGGTGATGCGGCGGCGTTTCGCGAAGAAATCAACGGAAAGGAATTTAGCGTCAGCGTCTCGAATTTGCCGGCAGGTAAATATACTGTCCTTATCGGCGAAGTGGAAACGCTGTTGAGCAAACAGGGGGAAAGAATATTCAACGTGACTTCGGATGATGCAGCATTGGCAACGGACTTCGACATCGTCAAAACCGCCGGTAGCGCGAAAAAAGTTTGTTATATTACCGGCGTGGTCGAGCATCAGGATGACTACTTGCGAGGTCCGTTGAAAGTCACTTTCACGGCGGTCAGGAACAACGCCAAATTCAACACTTTCGAGGTGAAGGATTCCTCCGGCGCATCGGTTGTCGCTTTTAATGCTTCGGAGATTGCCGAACCTTTTACCGGCGATGTCACTCTTGTACCTGATATCAAGGAAGCTCCAATCTGGCGTGACCCGGACCAGCCGTTGAAAAAACGCGCCGACGACCTTATCCGCCGCATGTCACTGGCCGAGAAAGTCTCGCAGTTGCAGAACGACGCGCCAGCAATTTCACGGCTTGGTCTTCCCGCGTATAACTATTGGAATGAAGCACTGCATGGCGTCGCAAACAACGGTATCGCCACGGTTTTCCCGGAGCCTGTCGGAATGGCCTCTACGTGGAATCTCGGTTTGCTTCGGAAGGAAGGAACCGTCATCGGCGTCGAAGGCCGAGCGAAGTTCAACGATTACACCTCGAAGCACAATGGAAACTCCAAATGGTGGACTGGCCTGACCTTCTGGACGCCGAACATCAATATCTTCCGCGATCCCCGCTGGGGCCGTGGTCAGGAAACCTACGGTGAAGACCCCTATCTTGCAGGGGAGTTAGTAGTGGAGTTCATTAAGGGAATCCAGGGGGACAATCCCGACTATATGCTTGCGATGACTTGTGCGAAGCATTATGCAGTTCACAGCGGCCCGGAGAGGTCTCGCCATCGCTTCAATGCCGAGCCTTCGGAACGCGATTTGTATGAAATGTATCTGCCGCAGTTTGAGCGGGCCGTGCGCGACGGGAAAGTAGGCGGAGTGATGAGCGCTTATAACGCGGTTTACGGTGTGCCTTGCAGCGCAAGTACGTTATTGCTCGACGACCTGTTACGCAAAAAATGGGGTTTTGAGGGTTATGTCGTTTCAGATTGCGGCGGAATCGGTGATATTTGGAACAGAAGAGCACATCAGTACGTCGATACCCAGGAAGAAGCTGCGGCTATCGCGGTAAAGGCTGGCTGCAATCTTTGCTGCGGCGGAGATTACAATGCCCTGGTCAAGGCCGTCCAAAAGGGCTTAATCAGCGAGAAGGAAATCAATCAGGCATTGTATTACACGTTGTGGATTCGTTTCCGTCTCGGCCTGTTTGATCCGGCCGAGAAGGTTCCTTATTCGAAATACACCATCAAGGACAACGACACGCCTGAAAACCGACAGGTGGCCCTGGAAGTTGCTCGGCAATCCCTGGTTCTGCTGAAGAACGACGGCATCCTTCCGCTTGACCGCTCCAAGTACAAACGCATTGCGGTCATCGGCCCAAATGGCAAATCGAATACCATGCTGGAGGGCAATTATCATGGTTCAGCTTCGCGTCCGGTCTCCATTCTAAATGGCATTAAGCAGTTGGCCGGCGAGGACATTGAAGTTACGTTTGCCATGGGAAGTCCGGTCACCACCAGGCCCGGAACTGCTGCGTGGAGTCGACAGGATAACGAGACGAACCGTCCCGTGTCGGAACTCAAAGAAGAAGCCATCGCCCTTGCGGAGAATGCGGATTTGATTATTTATGCCGGCGGCATCACTCCGGCACAAGAAGGCGAAGGATTCGATCGTAGTTCGATTGAACTGCCCGAAGTGCAGGAAGAACTCGTGAAGGCACTTCATGCCACTGGTAAGCCTGTCGTCATGGTTAATTGCAGCGGTTCTGCCATGGCCATTCCGTGGGAAGCCGAAAATTTACCGGCGATACTCCAGGCCTGGTATCCTGGTGAGGAAGGCGGCCGTGCCGTTGCTGAAGTGCTGTTCGGCGACTTGAATCCCAGCGGGCACTTACCGATAACGTTCTA
>CAYNDE010000071.1:1946-8213 GCA_964395535.1 uncultured Pirellulales bacterium | reverse complement strand
GAGCAGACCGTTACCGAAGTTTTCCAGATCCAGGAGAGCGACCCTGCTGAGATAGTACAGATTTTGAAACTTCTTCTGGGTATTGATGAACGTACCGGCAGAAGGACAGGGCGTTCCGGTTCTCAGACAAGGCCTGCGCCTGCCCAGGGGAGCCCGGCAACCGGCGGCACGAAGCCTGCTGCCTCTGTTGTAATTGCCCCTGCCGAGTCGGAGATTATTCTTATACCTGAGCCGAGACGTAAATGGATTATTGTAAAGGCCTCTGCTGATGATATGAAACGAATAGCAGAATGGATAGAAAAGCTCGACAGAAAAGAACAGGTTGGCTCTGAGTATGAGACCGTACCGGTTACGTACGTGGATGCTTATGAGGTGGGAGACCGAATAAACAGAGCACTTCAGCGTCTTCCCGGCAGTGAGCTGAGAAGCAGTGTTCTTGTTCAGCCTTTAAGCCAGGCCCGGCAGATTATGATTTTCGGCAACAAAGAGATGCGTGATATGGTTAAAAAACTCATAAAGGATATAGATATTCCACCCGGAGAGCTGATAGAGAAGACCTTTATACTGGAATATGCGGACCCTGAACAAATCAAGAAAAACCTGGATGAATTGTATGGTGAGGACGTTCCAATTTATGACACTTACTATTATTACAGATATGGGCCGGGAAGCCAGAGGACCGCGGCTGATGTGGTCAGAGTGATAGCATTTCCCGCAATGCAGCAGGTAACGGTTATCGCTTCGCCGGAGAATATGGAAAAGATTACGGAGCAAATAAAGCAGTGGGATGTTCCGATTGACGTGGAAGCTGTCAAGCCGAGAATAATTGAGCTTCATAATACCGACCCTGTTCAGATGGCGCAGCTTTTGTCGGAACTGTTTTCGGAAGAGCAGGCCGGCGGGCTTGATTTTTTAAGATTGTATTTTTATCCTTACAGGTCGCAGGAAGAAAAGAAAAAAATTGTAGGACCTCTTTACGGCCAGTTGACTTTCAGGGCTGTCCCGGAAACAAAAAAAATAATTATAATAAGCAAGATTCCTGAAGCGTATAAGGTTGTCGAGGAATTGATAAGGGAGCTGGACAGAGAGGAGATGGCTGAGGTGCCTGAGGTAATAACGCTGAAGTATGCGGACCCGGAGGACCTGGCTGTTCGTTTAAATGCGATATTCAATGAGCCGGGCGTGCCTGCCGTAATCTGGTTTAGTGAGACAGGTCTCTCAGAATATTCAATGGAAGAAGAAAGCCAGCCGAGCCAGGGTCAGCGTGATTCACAGCAGCAACAGCAGGGCAGCACCAGAGGACAGTACACACCTCCCTGGTCGTCACAGAGGTCGCGTGCCGAGGAGGACAGGATGCCTATCAGCAACGTTATCGGCAGAATTCGTTTTATACCCGACCCGCACAGCAAATCACTGCTCGTACTGTCTCCGCCGGAATTCAAGGACAGGATAATCGAGATGATAGGCAAGCTTGACCAGCCCGGCAGACAGGTAATGATAAAAGCGATTATTATGGAGGTTGACCATAGTGACTTAACTTCTTTGGGACTGCAGTTGTCCAGTAATCCTGCCGACGCTTTCGGCACTCTCGAGGAAAATGCCATTGAAGCTGTTACAAAGCTTTCATTTCTTGACACTTATGGCTCTTTGACACTCGAAGCTACTGCGGACATCACGTCTCTGATTGACTTTTTAGTCAAGAAGGTCGATGCGAGAATTCTTAATCAACAGACCCTATGGACAAAAGACAACGAGGAAGCCGAGTTTTTCAAGGGTGACAACGTGGCTTTCCAGACAAGCGCGTCAACTTCAGAAACAGGCGGGAGAGTTACGTCGAGCTTCGATTTCAAGAGGGTCGGGATGTCTCTGCGAGCCCGGCCAAGTATCACGCCTGAAAAGAATGTCGATATGATTGTAAATGTTATTCTCTCGCAACTTACAGGTGAGATTGTAAACGGCCAGCCGGTGCGAAGTGAGATGGAAACTCAGACGAATATGATAGTACAGGACGGCCAGACGATTATGCTCGGCGGCATATTATTTCAGACAGATACCCAGATTGAAAGAAAGCTGCCTGTTCTTGGAGACGTGCCGGCAGTTGGCGGGCTTTTCCGGCATAATGAGACTACTTTGAGAAACAATGAACTTATTGTGTTTATTACACCTTATGTAATAGATTCTGAAACCGGTCCGGAGGCACAAGAGGAACTGGAAAAGGCACGTGAAAAGCTCAATGAAATGCGTGAGCAATTGAGTGAGACCGCAGGAAAAGAGAAATAAGATTTTATTATTTGTTTTGGGTGTAATTGTGCTTTGTAGAAAAGAAACTTGTTCAGATGTTATTCAGCACTTGATGCGGAATCCATGGACTAAAAAACTGGATTCCCGCCTCCTTCGACAGGCCCAGGACAGGTGCGCGGGAATGACAGTAGAGGTGTTTTCTACAAAGCAGTGTAATTGTTATTAATGTAATTTAGCATTATTATCTCGGCCAGTCAGTGCCCTTTATGCCCTTTTTAGTCAGGTTTGCATCGGGAAGATTGTCGTTTGCTTCCCGGATGTCAACAGCTTTAATAAAATAGATGCTACTGTCGGCGAAGAGGAAATTTCGCTGACCTTCCCAGCCCCACCAGCCGGGGTCCTTGTCCTTTAGGCGGTAATGATTACTCAGCCATTCACCGACGAGAATTTTTCCTGACGGCCTTGCCACGTCGCAGATTCCCTGCCGGACAGGTTCTTGAGGAACCGCAGGCGGATAAGTGTCACTCGGGCTGCTCATAGAATCAATTTGCTGAGGTCTGTGATAAAAGGCCATCGAATAAGCATAACTTGTGGATTCGTAATTTTCTATGCTGATTTCGTCCTGTGGACAAAGGAGAACCGAGGGATTGTTGGGGTCGATTTTACTTTGAAGATACGGTTGAATAAATCTTCGCCAGCCTCGTCCCATCCACAGCCAGTAGCCTTCCGGAGGGTCTTCGGCACAGGGATAAATGTCGTCGTTTGCGTGCAGGTACAATCGTATTGCAATATCAATTTGTTTCAGGTTGTTTGCACACTTAATACGCATCGCAGCGGTCTTTGCCTTTCCGAGCGAAGGTAAAGATATGCTGATTAAAAGTGCTATTATTGCGATGACGGTAAGCATCTCAATCAGAGTGAAGCCGAAATGTTTTTGCGGCTGAGCATAATAATGCCGGCAGGGCGGTTCGGGTGTTTTGCTTGTTGAAATCATATCAACAGTTTATTCTACTGTAACGCTTTTTGCAAGGTTTCTTGGTTTGTCCACATCGTAGCCGCGAATTACAGCAGCGTGATATGCGAGCAGCTGAAGTGGTATGACGGTAATCAATGGTTGTAAGATCTCTGGCACATGGGGTATGGGAATCAAGTGGTCGGCATATTGTTTAATATGTTCATCACCTTCGGTTGCAACGATGATTGTTTTGCCTCCACGGGCTTTGACTTCATTGATATTGCCCATAATCTTGCCGTATTGCGGCCCCTTGGGTGCGATAAAAACTACCGGCATATTGTCAGCTATTAAGGCAATCGGGCCATGCTTCATTTCGGCGGCGGGCAGGCCCTCTGCGTGAATGTAGCTTATCTCCTTGAGTTTCAGTGCGCCTTCAAGGGCTATGGGATAATTAAAACCTCTGCCCAAAAAGAGCCAGTTTTCCTTATCGATATTGGCCTGTGCAATTTTCTTTATGTGCTCGGATTGCTCAAGCACTTTGCTGATTTTCTCAGGTATTCTGGAAAGCTCTTCGATGTACTTTGCAGCCTCGGTGTTACTGATATGTTTTCTTCTTCCAAGTTCGATGGCGAGCATTGTTAAAACCGTAACCTGTGCAGTAAAAGCTTTGGTGCTGGCTACTCCGATTTCCGGTCCTACGTGCAGATATATGCCCGCGTCGGTTTCTCTCGCAACGGATGAGCCGACTACGTTAACGATGCCGAGCACAGTTGCTCCTCTTTCCTTTGCTTCTTGTACTGCTGCAAGAGTATCGAGAGTTTCACCGGACTGGCTTATGGCGATGACTAAAGTACCGTCTTCAATTATTGGATTGCGATATCGGAATTCGCTGGCGTATTCGGTCTCAGTTGGAATCCTTGCCAATTGTTCAAGGAGGTACTCACTTACCATAGCTGCGTGAAATGCAGTGCCGCAGGCGGTCAGGATAAGTCTTTTGACACGGGTTAGTTCGCGAAAGTAAGAGGCTATACCGCCGAGTTTAATCTTATTATTGTGGTGGTCGATTCTGCCGCCCATGCAGATGCTCAGAGCTTCAGGCTGCTCAAAAATCTCCTTGAGCATATGATGCTCGAAACCTCCGAGCTCGATTTGTTCAAGCGAAAACTCTATCTGTTCCAAATCCTTGCTGATTACAATATTGTCAACGGTTTTTGTATGAAAGCCTTCTGCGGTGATAATTACCATTTCGTTGTCCGAAAAGTATATTGCCTGTGTGGTATGCTCTACAATAGCTGCAGCGTCGGAGGCCAGGATATATTCTTCATCACCGACACCGAGAATCAGAGGGCTTCCCTTTTTTGCTCCTATGAGCATATCAGGATGGTCTGAACAGATTATAGCGAGACCGAAAGTGCCGTGGAGTTTCTGTATTGCCTGTTGAACAGCCCATTCGAATGTGTTTTGGCTTGTCGGCTTTGTGGTCGTTTTGTCACTTTCGCTCAGTGAATAAAAATATCCGATCAGGGATGCTATGACTTCAGAGTCGGTGTCGGTTTTGAATTCTACCTGCTCATTTTGGAGCCATTTTTTTAAGGTGCTGTAGTTTTCAATAATGCCGTTGTGTACGATTGCAATTTTGCCTGTGTGGTCTGTATGAGGATGTGCGTTAGTGGTGTTTGGCTCGCCGTGAGTTGCCCAGCGTGTATGGCCGATACCAAGTGTCTCTTTTTTGTCCGGTTTTTCAAGAATTTTTTCCAGGGCACTTATTCTGCCGCTGGTTTTTTTGACTTTAATCTTACCGTCACTGAGCAGCGCTATTCCAGCCGAGTCGTAACCGCGGTATTCCAGCCGTTTTAATCCTTCGATTAAGATCGGCTGAGCACATTTTTTCCCGAGATATGCTACTATTCCGCACATCTTTATATCCCTTTAAGCTATCGGTTCCTTAAAGTAAATGAATCGGCCAAAAACATCGATACCATAATCGATAAATCGGGCCGACAGAAAAAACCCTTATGCCGAAAAAACTTATATTTTTCATAATAATTATAGACTGATTTTCATAATGTGGCAATTCATTTATGCTTAACTGTCTTATTAGATTTGCTTATTGGAAGATTTGGTTTGAACGGTTAATAATATAGCATATAGTATCTGTCATAAATAAGCTGAAAAAAACTGAGCACTGAATATGATAGTAGTTATTGATTACAATGTGGGTAATGTCAGGAGCGTTTGTAAAGCTTTTCGATACCTCGGCTGTGAGGTCCAGCTAAGCAGCAGGCCTGACGAGATAGAAGCTGCTGAAGGTCTTGTTCTGCCCGGCGTTGCGGCATTTGGATATGCTGTTGGTGTTCTCGGCAGTCTCGCTGAGCTTATAAAAGAACTTGCCCTGGCTGGCAAGCCTCTGCTGGGTATTTGTGTCGGCCATCAATTGCTCTTCGAAAAAAGTTGTGAGCACGGTGAACACGCAGGTCTCGGCCTTGTCAAAGGTGATGTAGTGCGTTTGCCTGCAGGAAGAGTAATTCCACATATGGGCTGGAACAAAGTTGTGATACGGGAGGATATGGATTTGTTTGCAGGACTCGGCTCGGAAAAGCATTTTTATTTTGCGCACTCGTACTACTCTGATGTAAAAGATGGCGGCACAAAGATTGCCTATACCGATTATGGATTTGAGCTGCCGGCATCGGTCCAAAAAGATAATATTTACGGTGCACAGTTTCATCCGGAGAAAAGCGGCAATACTGGTCTGCAGGTATTGAGAAACTTTGTCTCTGTTTGTGAAAAAGGGAAACGCTGATGCTAACGAAAAGGATAATACCCTGTCTTGATGTCAAGGACGGCAGGGTTGTCAAAGGCGTACAGTTTCTTAACCTGCGCGATGCCGGCGACCCCGTTGAGCTCGGCAAAAGATACTCGGATGAAGGCGCTGATGAGCTTGTTTTTCTTGATATCACCGCTACCATTCGTTCCCGTAAGACAATTGTCGGGCTTGTTGAAAGGGTTGCTGAAAATGTCTTTATTCCCTTTACTGTCGGCGGCGGAATCCAGACCATCGAGCAGATAGA
>CAYNDE010000071.1:0-1846 GCA_964395535.1 uncultured Pirellulales bacterium | reverse complement strand
AAAGGCGGTGCCGATGCCGTCCTTATGGCCTCTATCACTCATTTTGAAACCATAAGCATCAGGCAAATGAAAGAATACCTCGCCAAAAGACAAATACCTATGAATTTGTAATCACAGCTGATTTCTGCTGGTTTTTGAGCACCCAAATTCCCTATATGACGAATATGCGGGATATATTGCGTATAGCGCAATTTGGGGCTGTTGACAGATAGGCCTTAGTAGCGAAAAATTGGGATAAAATCGGCTTTTTTGCAATAATCGGCGTTTTTACAGCGTCTTTTAATTGTGTAAAAGCTTACTTTGTAAGGATATAGAACCATTTTATTAACATTTTTTACAAGGAGAACTGGTATGTTTAACAAAAGGATGGCTTTAATCTCTGTGGCCGTGTGCCTTGCGGCTGTTATGTTTGTCGGCCTGTTATCACAGGCAATGGCAGCGCCTGCGGGTGAGGGTGGTGGTCGCCGGGGAGGTGCCGGTGGCGGTCCAGCAGGAGGGCCTCGTCAAGGGCAGCGATTTAATCGCGAAGAGATGCAAAGAATGATGGCTGAACGCCTCAAAGAAACTCTTGAGGTCAGTGATGAAGAGTGGACAGTTTTTGAGCCGAGGATTACTAAAGTGCTGACTCTGTCACAGCAGAGCGGCGGTTTTGGTGGTATGGGAATGATGATGAGAGGCCGTCGTGGCGGCTTCGGGCCGGGAGCTCCCGGCGGAGATGCTCAGGCGCAACAGCAAGAACTAACGCCTGTAGAAAAAAGTACACAGGAGCTTCAGACACTTTTAGACAACAAAGATGCAAAGCCTGAGGAAATCAAGGCAAAGTTGACTACCTATCGTGATGCCAGAGAGAAGGCCAGGCAGGAGCTGGTAAAAGCGCAGAAAGAACTGCGTGAGATAGTTTCTGTTCGGCAGGAAGCTCAATTGGTGCTGATGGGATTGCTTAATTAACTTTTGCCGGCAGAAGATTGATACTTATGTGTTAGGCCTTTCTTGAAGAAAGGCTGTATGATTATGATTGATGTTGTGGAAAAAATGGCAGCCGAAGGTCTGCTCAACGAGCAGACCTTCGGAAATGTTAAGCAGCGCCTATCTGAAGGACAGGACTTGATAAGTGCGCTTCTCAACAGCGGTCTGGCGGAAGAGCAGATACTACGTTTCATAGCGAAGGAGTTCGGATACCCTTATATAAACCTTGAGCAGTATCGGCCTTCAAAGCAGTTTTTGTTGCAATTTCCCGCTAAGATAATGCTTAACAGGCAGATAATGCCTCTTGAGGATGGGGATGGTTCTCTATTAGCGGTAACGAGCAATCCGTTTGATACTATTGGATTGGATGAGCTTTCACTGGCGACCGGAAAGGATTTTCGATTAGCGCTGGCACCGGCGTCGGAGATTGACCGCTGTATCAAGCGCTGTCTCGGATTGGGCGCCGATACGGTGCAGACGATGATATCTGAGGCCGGTGAAAATGGATTTCAGGTCATTGAGCACGAGGCTGAAGATGATATGGACCTGACGGATGCGGCTGAAGGTGCGTCCATCATCAGGTTCGTCAACCAGGTGCTTACCGAGGCTATTAAATTAAGGGCGACAGATGTACACTTCGAGCCTTTTGAAGATGAGCTTAGAGTTCGCTATAGAATTGATGGAGTGCTGCAGGAGGCTGCTGTACCACCCGAGGTCAAGCAGTTTCAGGCTGCTATTGTTTCCCGGCTGAAGATTTTGAGCAGGCTTGACATTGCTGAAAAAAGGGTACCTCAGGATGGCAGAATCAGGATTAAAATTGCCGACCATGAGATTGATGTTCGTGTATCTGTGATTCCAATGCTTTACGGAGAAGCGGTTG
>CAYNDE010000070.1:0-8290 GCA_964395535.1 uncultured Pirellulales bacterium | reverse complement strand
AAAGATTTATCGGTTTGCAGGCGATATTTGCGCCGACATCGCAGATGGTGACAGGCCCTTCAAAAGTCGGAAAGATGACAGCTATACCGGGACGGTTGACACCGGGCAGGTTTCTCATTCTCATCTGAAATGCGGCGACGCAGGCGCCGGTATTGCCGGCTGAGATTACAGCGTCGGCTTCGTTTCTTTTCGCAAGCTTCGACATCACAGCGATGGAGCTTTTGACCTTTTTTCGAAGCGACTCGATGGGCGGCTCATCCATACCGATGACATCGGGCGCATCTACTATGTGCAGGACGTCCTGACGAGATTTATGCGGAGGGACAAGCGGCTCGATGATTTGCCGCGGGCCGACAAGAATCAGCTCATCGTCCCTGTCGAGCAGCTCAATCGAATCTATGGCACCGGCGACAATTTCTTCCGGTGCATTGTCTCCGCCCATTGCATCAATTGCGATTCTCATTTGTCAGGCGTTCTCCTCCTTGCCGAGCTTTAGGGTTATTGCTGGATTGAGGTAGCCGCAGTTCTGGCAGGCTGCGTGAGGCAGCTTTGCCTGGTCACATTTTTTGCAGATAGAATAGTTAATCGGCCTGAGCCGATGATGGCTTCGCCTTGTTCTTGTTCTCGATTTACTTGTCTTTTTTACCGGAAGCATTTATCAATACTCCATCAATAATGAACTTTTAAGCCCGATTCAAATACCAAAAAATGCTTAAATATTGAATCCGAACAGCTTTGTCAAGTTAAATCTGCTCGTTGGCCTTTAAGGGCAAAAACACATATATCTCATTTTTTTAACTAAACTACAGGTTTCAATAACTTCGATAGCAGCTTTTTCTCGACCTACCGCCCTAAATCCTGATTTCTTTAATTCTTCAATCCTGAAGATTCATATAATAAATTCTAATAGCGTATTTGTCAAAAAGATATCCCTGTTTTACAAAAATTGATAATTTATGGTTGTAAATGAAATCGAAATGTTATAAATGTATTAAAGGCTTGATGCGATAATCGTCTTATAACGGGTAAATGGTCTTGTTTTTTGCCGAATTTTGGGCATAATTGGGCTGATATCTTATGGCACACAGACCAATAAAAAAGTCTTTGTATGAGATAATCGGCGAGGGAAAATTTAAGCCCTTCAGCAGCAAGAGCTTGGAAAAGAAGTCTAAGGAGATATATTCGGAGCTCGAACCGCCTGAAGAAAAGCCGGTTAAAAGCCCAAAGGTCGAAACGCAATGGCCCAGTAGGCCGAAAATGCTCCAGTTTCTAAATGGCAGGCTGGAAACTTCGGTACCTTATACTCTCGTTATTGCTTTCGCACTGGCCTGTATATTGCTGTTTCTGGTCTTTTTCAGGCTCGGCCAGCTCTATGAGCAAAAGACTCGGGTCCCGGAAATCGCCCGAACAGACTTAAATTTAGAAAGCTTTCAGGGGCCTCAGGCAAAAACAGAAGAAAATATCGGTAAAGGAAGCGGCGTGACTTACGATGCCGGCAAGCTGCAGGCAGATTCGGTTCAAACAGAGACCGGCTCGAACCACATTGTGATTATGCAGTATCACAACAAAAAGGACCTGGAGCCTGCCAGGAAATATTTCGACGAGAACGGAATCGAAACTGAGATTGAACAGCGTGGAGATTTATATTTTCTGGTTACGAAAAAAGATACGTATAATAATCCGAATAAAGAAGGAACAGATGGTTTTATAGCGAAACAAAAAATAAAAGAAATCGGTGCCGGTTACGAAGCACCGCCGGGCTATGAAAAATTTTTATTTAAGGATCCGTACGGAGAAAAGGTCAGGTAGTTTTAGGAGAAATCTCGAATGTCAGTTGACCGTTCATTAAAAGTTAAAGGAGCACTCAGCAGGCACCGCAACGTCCTCAGCAGAGCCGAGAGAATTGAGGCATTGAAAGAAGAGGAGAAGTGGCAGGAGGACCGGTCCGTATTCGCCTTGCCTAAGGTTGCTCACCGCAAGAGCCACGTCGGAAAAAAGGCAAAGGCCGAAGAGAAAGCCGCTGAAGCAGAAGTTACAGCAGAAGGGCCAGCCGCACCAGCCGAAGGTACGAAAAGCAAAGAGCAATAAGTGATATTTACTTTGTCAATCAAAGCCCCGCCCTATACGGGACTTTTTTTAAATAAACGGCTTGGGCTTTCACAGGAGAAACTCAGCCTATGTCACATAAAAAATCATTTAGAATACATATTTTCTGCTGTCTATTGATAGTATGTATAAATTCATATGCTTCAGAAGAAACAGCGAACTACATAATCGTATTCAAGGACCACCATCAAAAACGCTCAATATTAACAAATTCCGAATTTGCATCGGCCAGGACTTTTAACATTATTCCTGCTATTGCGGCAAAACTCAACTCGAAACAGTTAGAGCAGCTCATCGAAAATCAGAATGTCGCTTATATTGAGCCGGACTATCCAATCTATGCAACAGGCTCTGCCGAGAGCAGTCTTGATTCCCTTGATATTGTTGGGAGCCTGTCTTCACAGGTTATCCCGTACGGCGTTGAGATGGTTGGAGCAACACAGGTCTGGTCAAAAACCAAAGGTGCCGGAGCGATAGTGGCTGTTCTTGATACAGGGATAAGTATATATCATCCCGACAGGGCAAATATAATAGCATCGGCAAGCTTTGTGACTGACGAAGAAGTCGAGGATTTTGAAGGGCATGGCACTCACACTTCCGGTACGGTGGCTGCCGCCGATAATGATATCGGCGTGGTCGGTGTTGCGCCGCAAGCTGATTTATTGATAGGAAAAGTACTCGATAATGGAGGAGAAGGTTATACGAGCTGGCTGATATCCGGCATAGAATGGGCGGTGGATAATGGGGCTGACGTTATAAGTATGAGCCTCGGTGGTACCGACTATTCCGCATCTCTTGAGACCGCCTGCGACAATGCTTACGCAGAAGGCGTTTTGCTTGTAGCGGCTGCGGGAAACGACGGCAGCAGTACGCTTGAATATCCTGCCGCCTACGATTCTGTAATATCCGTAGCTGCGGTAGATGAAGATAAGGAAATAGCCTACTTTTCGAATTACGGCCCGACAATAGAGCTTTCCGCACCGGGAGTAAACGTTTTTTCAACTGTTCCAGTCGGCTCTGATGCAACCGGCGATGCGATATGGTCTGACACAAGCCATCAATCCAACATTATTGAGGGTACCGCCGCTGGAACAGTTTCCGGCCAGATTTATAATTGCGGCCTGGCAACCGGCGAGGACCCTGAAAACACCTGCCCCGATAGTGTAGCCGGTAATATAGCGCATATCCGACGGGGCGAAATCTATTTTTCCGAAAAGGTCGCACACGCACAGTCGAAAGGCGCAATCGGGGTAATTATTTCAAACAACATCCCCGGCAATTTCCTCGGCACACTCGCAACCGGCAGCCCGCTCGTCGTCGTATCGGTATCACAGGCAGATGGTGATGACCTCGAACCGCTTGCCGAAGAAGGAACAGCCGGAACTGTTTCTGTCATAGCGGACCTTTACGGATATAACAGCGGAACTTCGATGGCTGCTCCGCATGTCTCAGGTGTTGCCGCACTAATATTTGCTGCTCAGGGTTCTATCTCAGCCGAAGACGTGCGTGACATACTAATTAATTCCGCAGAAGACCTGGGCACTCCGGGCTACGATGAAATATTCGGCTACGGCCTGGTCGATGCTAACTCAGCCTTTGATATAATGCAGCCGAGAAACTGTAATGCTGTATGGATCCTCGGATACGGTTATCCATCCGATATCGATATGGACTGTTTTATTGAATACAGCGACTTACAATTATTGGCAGCCGAATGGCTCAATAGTGATTGCAGCATTAATGAATGGTGTAATGGTGCCGACATCGACCAAAACAATTCAGTATCATTTGCAGATTTTGCACAGCTTGCTTTTATGTGGCTGGCCTGCAACGACCCGGAAGACGCTAATTGCACACCCAACTGGTAAACGGTGGATTGAAAAGATTTTATTCCCGACTCCTATATTGATATTCGGTTGATGTTGCTTCGGGAGTTGCCATTGTAATCGGCATATCGACTGAAATTTTGTGCGAGCTTCGAATAACCTTTGCCAGATTTTCGCATCTGGCGGGAGCCGGCCTTATAATAAGCTCAGGTGTATTGTAGGTCAGGAGGCAAGATTCGTAAAAAAGAGGGTCTTTTTGAGGTAATAAAAACGGCTTATACGAGTTCCCCTTCTCGTCGATATAACTTATATAAAGCCTTGTGAAAACTCCGTAGTCTCTTTTACTGCTGAATATAATCCACCTGCTGTTACTTGACCAGCAGTGCCAGGATTCGCTTTCGTCACTATTTATCTCGAGCCTTTTTGGTACGAACACGCCGGTCTGGTTAGCTGTCTCAAGGTCAATCAGGTATAAATCGCTGCTCTTCTGCCAGGGTGGGAAAAAACCATAATCGAACATGCAGAACGAAAGCCATCGTCCATCAGGGCTTGTTCTCGGCATACCAGCGCTCCGCCCCGAATCTGCAGACGAAATCACGGTCTCCTCCTGCCCCCACTCGTCGCTGGCGACATCGTAACTTATCCGAACCAGATTATACCTGACATCCTTATATTCATCGGGCGGGATTTGTTCGGTTTTTGCCCATAACATCGGGGCACTGCAGAAATACAGATATTCACCGTCTGCCGACCATGCAGGCCAGGTTTCGAGCTGTTCTTTTCTCGATAGAGCCGGTACCGTCTTGACAGCCTGGGAATCAACAAGGTAATACGCCAGACAGGAATCTAAATCAACCGTGTCGCGGATTTCGCTCCTGGCGGTATGGAAAAACATCGGCAGGTAATCGACAGAATACATCACAAGCCTGCCGCTTGGATGCCACGAACTATACCCGAACTTGGCATTAATCTTACGTGCCGTTCCGTCCTGAATAAAAAGTGTGCTTATGCCGTAATTTCCGCTGCGAATACCAAGCACCATTTTGTCGGGACTATTTCCGCAAAACGAATGACAGTTCAGGCAACATCTTTTGCCCAGATAGTTTCTGTCGAGTATCAACTTTTCATCATAGCTCCTTAAATCGCGCTGATAAATCCCGATATTGCCGTAATATTGAGTATGCGTGGGGTGCATTTTTCTGTACATGGCAAAGTTATCTATATCCTCATCGGCGATTTTGTTTTCAATGCGGTCGAAACGATTCCACTGCCCTTTGGCGGTCCTGGCAAAGATTTCAAAATATAATTTCCCACCCCTGTTCGCTTCCAGCAGTCTATGCCAGGATTTCTCGCTAATTACGACCTTTGCCTGTTTACAGTAAATCTCTATCGGCTTGCCTTTGTCGGAGTATATCTTCACAAAATATTCTCTGCCTTCTTCGTTCACGACAAAGTTAAGCGGCGCTATATTGGCAGGACAAACAACACCGCAATAATCCGGATGAATACGGGCAGGCCGGCCGACGGAAATGCATTTTTCGGGCGCAACTTTTTTGCTGAACGGACGATACACCAGTAAACTAATCGATGATACGACCAGAACCACAGCTAAAAAAAACGTATATCTGTAGAATCTACTCATCTTGTAAACCCGAAACGCCGTACACATGATAAAAGTAATAAGTATCGCTATAGTATTTCGACAGTTCATCAAAAGCTGCCTGCTTGTTGTTTCCATAACGTTCGGCCACCTGCAGAAACTCCTTAAACTGCTGCATGGATTTTATGCTGATGCTCCGAGCTCCCAAAGCAGGTATTTTTTTCGTCAGATATATATAGGATACGATTGCCTCTTCGTAATGCCGTGGAAGCTGCGGGTAATTAAAATCATCAAGACGGCCTATGTTTTGTACAAATCCCTCAGAATCACCCATGAGCATATAAAAGGCCATAAGGTACTCGAAAACCATTCGATTTTTCGAGTTTCTTTTAAGAAGGTTGGTCAGCAGTTCCTCAATTGGAAATTCGAGTTCCCCCTTGTCCTCATACAACATCGAGCTGCGGAGACGTTGAATCTCTTTATCGCCTGACATATCGGGGTCGGCATCAAGCCGTTTAAGCCAGTCGCCGGCCCAGCCGGAATAAAACAAAGTCTTCTTAAGCGCCTCGAGATATGTCCGTGCAGTATGAATATCGTTCTTGGCAATCCTCACTACAGCAAGCTTCTTGAGAAGCTCGGGGCGTTCGCCATATTTTTCCACTGAATCGACAAGAGCACATTCACAGTGATTAACTGCTCCAAGGTCATAATAAGTATCGATTTTATTCCAGGGCGAATGCACCTCCTCGCTGGCGGTAAGCATAAAACTGCGCAGCCTCTGTTTATAGAAAAACATATCTGAGGGTAATAGCCCGAGATGGTACAAAGCCCGGTTCAAAGCATGAATTATATGGTCGTTATTCTGGTAGCTTCGACCCGTCTCAAGAACCTTTTTCCACTCTTTATTGCCAAGATAGTAATCGACCTCGAAGACTGCCTTTCGTTCAGAATGAAGAAAGTAAATAACCGTACTTGCGGCTATGGCAAAAAGAAAAAGCACCTCGAAACAGGTACTTATTTTCGATTTGAATGAAGCTGTCGTTTTATCTGTTTCTGTGGATTTATCAGGCACTATTCTTTTATATTTGCCTTGAATTTCGCCTGGTTCTGTCCTGCCGGCGCCTTTGATATGAAATAAAAAGAATCTGTGCTGAGTAAATAATCGCCACAAAGCAAAAACAATCGCAATGAATGGTATCAGTAGATATAATGCATAGACAGCTCCTGTCATTCTTTCGGGGTGGGTATAATCGGCAATCTTCCAGGAAAACGGCAGCAGTTCACTGTAAACATCAATCGGGCTGACTTTAAGGACAAGGACGCCTAAAATATACCCGGCACAAACAGCAAGAGCTCCGTACAAAAGACCAGCTAAAAATCGACGGCGGAAAAATATCTCGTAAATGCAGCAAAGTAAAGAAAAATACAAATACGCACCAGCAGCGATTAAATACGAAACAACAGACAGAAACAGGAATAAAAAAACATTAAGAACTTTGTCTTTTGGAGCAATCCTGACATAAATACCTGCGAAAACCAAAGCTGCCAATAATGCGAGCGCCGTGGTGAAGTGATATGTATATCCATTGTATGTGATGAGCAAAAGGACGGAAGGAATAATGCTTATAATACGAGGCCGGGTAATTCCAATCTTTTTTAAATAATATCCTGTAAATACGCAAATTAGCAGCGCATGCACCGTTAAAACAAAGGCACCTGCCCAACAATAGTATAAAAGCTGGGATAAAAAATCACTCAGGTATTTAACTGGTCCGCCCGGATGCGGGACAACCTCATTAAAAAATGCCCAGCCTTTATAAAAGACAGGGAAATTTGTAATCTCCCCGCCGCCGTGATAAATAAGATGCGGTTTAACAACCTTCCACAGGTAAAGGTAGAATAAACCAAAAAAGACGGTTCTGATTATTACCCACCCTCGATTGTTTGATAATGACAATCGCATTGGCGTTAATTACCCTATCTTGTCAGCAGCAATCTTAAATCGTATAGCTGCAGGGAATAAATACAGTATTCATCTCATACAAAAAACTTGTAACATACGGTTATATTATACCAGCGAAGACTTGCACATTCAAACAAAGTTGTGAAAATTTAACAAAAGCGGCACACTTTTTATGTTGATTGTATTTTTCAATTCTGGTTATGTTGGAAAAGCGCACCTGAGAACAGGATTTTTTCTGATGGAGTTTTTGAACGAATATATAATCCTGTGTATATGCATTCACTGCTCTTTCTGTAAGAATCACAGAAGAATTTTAGCCGGAAGAATCCCGCTTCCTTCAGGGCTGCGGTATAGTGATATCGATTTCATTTACCGTACCCAAAGCTGACAGCGGCTCATCGAAATCATCAGGCCTGTCGACAACATCAACGTCGATTCACCCGGCTATACTCAGATTAAGGTGAATTTCTAGTTCTATGCCGACGATATTATTGATAATGAAACACCATAGAATGGCAAATCTTGCAAAATCACAGGATAACAAGTTTCTCGTTTGTAATGCAGTTGTAGGTGACCTCACACTTACAAATATGCCTATACAATAAGTTTTTTCTTGCAAATTAAGCAGAGTTAGGTTAAAATAATAAATTATATCTTACCGGCTATCTTTGTTGAAGATGGCCAGAATATCTCTTTTTTGGCATTTCTTCCGGATAGCTCGTAAACTATAAACAGATTAAACTGATTTTTAGGGAGGTTTTGAAAATGCTTAAGAACCATCATATAAAAATGTGT
>CAYNDE010000069.1:0-8700 GCA_964395535.1 uncultured Pirellulales bacterium | reverse complement strand
TTAGAAGGCAGCTGGGCAATTTCCAAGGATTTTTACAATCTTTGAGGCTAACTTAACCCGGAAACCGGAGCAAAATCCGCCGAAGCAGCTGGTCCTTTTTCCGGGCTATTACCTCCTTCTTTCAGCATCATTCCAGCATTCTTACTCTATGAGATAAGAAAGTCAAGAGACTGATTTTGTTCTGCATATACACAATATAAGCGATTGTTCAACAACAGTATTTAGCTTATAAAATTCTTCCGGATCATAATTAAAGACGGCTGGGGTAGGGGTTATCGCCAAACAGGTGGACGTGTTTTAACTCTCAACAAAGAGGGTATAAGTTTACAGAAAAACGAAGTAACCGGGATTGCTATAGTTATTCACTCAACAAGCTGATTCTTTATGGCGTAATAGGTTAGTTCGGCATTGTTCTTCATTTTCATTTTTTCCAGGATGCGGGACCGATAGGTGCTGATGGTCTTTTCGCTTAGTGTAAGTTCCTGGGCAACCTCCATTACTGTTTTTCCGGAGGCAATCATGCACAGCACCTGATATTCTCGATCGGAGAGTACCTCATGCGGTGCCTGCTCACGACCAACTTCTAGATCAAAGGCCAGTTTCTCGGCAAGAGATGGACTAATATATTTACCACTACGTGACACCTTTCGTATAGCTACTACCAGTTCCTCTGGGGCACTTTCTTTGGTTAAATATCCTGAGGCACCAGCTTTTAGAGCCCTTAGGGCATAGTGCTCTTCAGGATGAATACTCAACATTAATACAGGAAGCCGCGGCCATTTAGTTCTTATTTCTCTTAAAACATCCATTCCATTTCTGTGTGGCATGGTAATGTCAAGGACAACTACATCGTAATCACCCTCGTTTATCTTGTTGAGTAATTCCTGCCCGTTGCTCGCTTCACCGGCGACGGTCATGTCTTGCGTTTCAGTGACTATCTGCTGTAGCCCCTGACGAACGATTGCGTGGTCATCAGCAATGAGTATTTTTAGCATTATTTCCCTCCCCCTTGACCAGCGGAATACTTACAGATGCTGTGGTCCCTTTGCCCGGGGTACCGCTGATTTCAAAATTACCCTGCCAGAAGTGGATACGCTCTCTTATTCCAACTAGCCCAAATGCTCTCGGATCAGAAATCTGTTCTTTGGTGATCCCTTTACCGTTATCACTAACTTTCAAAACTACGCTATGAGCTTCCTCTATTAAGCTTACTTTGACCTTGGTTGCATCAGCGTGGCGAGCAATATTTGTAAGTAGTTCTTGAAAAACTCGGAAAAGCGCCGTAGAGCGATCTAGGCTTAAAGCAATCTCTCTAAACTTTGGCCTTATCTCACTTCTGATGCCGGTTAACTTCTGGAACTCACCAACCTGCCATTCAATGGCAGCCACGAGGCCAAAGTCGTCTAACAGCCCTGGTCTCAGTTCCGCAGAAATCATCTTCACTTTTTGTATGGTCATGTCGACGAGTTTAGACATTGATCTCGTCTTATCCAAGAGTAACTCTTGGCCTGCGGAAAATCTTTTAGTGAGCCAGGAAAGGTCAAGTTTGAGGGCCGTCAACATCTGTCCCAGCTCGTCATGAATATCACGTGCCAGTCTCGTTCTTTCCTCTTCCCTGACCGATTGCAGATGGGTTGAGAGTTCCCGCAACTGTTCACGTGAAGCTTTCAGTTCCACCTCGGCCTTCTTCCGTTCGGTAATATCTCTGACTAATACTAGGTCGGCAGTCCTTCCCTGGTATGATACTGTGCTTGCGTTGATCTCAACATTAATCTCACTGGCGTCTTTGCACCTGAGGACTGTCTCGTAAATTGGCTCAACATCCTCACCTGACATACGCCGTACATAGCGGTCAATTAATTTCGGAAGCTCAGTATCAGGAACGTAATCAGTAAACGGTGTGCCGACAAGCTCTTCCACAGTATAGCCGCCCATTTCTGCGAGACGCGGGTTGACATATTTCATTATTCTATCTTGTATGATAAGAATACCGTCATTTGCCCGTTCGACCAAATTACTGTATTTCTCTTCACTCTCCCGCAGTGCTTCTTCTGCCATTATGCGTGGGGTGATGTCCATAAAAGATACAATGCTCTTTTTGGTTCCGGGAATCATCTCAACAGCTATTACCGCGTTCAGAATGTTGCCCTGACGGTCAAGGGGCCGGAACTCATATCTCTTTGGAACGCTATCCGGGGCAATTCTCCGCAGATGATGGTACTCCTGCATTTTTTCCAGGTCTTCCTTGGTAACGAATTCCGTCCAGTTCTTTTTCCCCTCTATCTCAGATTTGGAATAGCCGGAGACTTTCTCGAACTCTGAGTTTACCAGGGATATTGTCATGTCTTCCTCAATGATCAACATGACTGTGCCGGTGTTTTCAAAGATGGTCCGGTACTTCTCCTCACTCTCCTGTAACGCCGACTCTGCCTTTCTGTGCTCGATTAGTTCCAGCTTCAGCCTTTCTCTTGTCTGCACATGTTCGGTTTCTAACTTCTCAAGTCCAGCAACACGGTGGCGTAAGTCTTCCACCTCTTTTGTGAGATGCTCGTCAGTTTTTCCGCCTTTTTTCATTTGCCATCTCCTGCGGAGAAAGGTGCTGTCATGTTTTTCGCCATTATAACACGCTTGTAAATACTGTAAATACACTTTCTAGGTTATAGCGGCAGCGGCAAGACAGCCGGGGCCCATATAGGTGCCGAGCACCGGGCCAAACCTGGAGAGATAAACCGATTGCTGGGGGAGAAGCTCTTTAAGATGTTCCGCCAGTTTTTCTGCCTCTTCTACCTCGGTACTGTACATTACTCCTATTTCTTTGGCCGGCAGCCGTTCCTTTAGTAGTTGATGAAGCCGTTCTATAGCTCTGGTTCGGGTGCGAACTCTTTCCAGCGGGACAACCTCTCCGTTGTGGACAGAGATAAGAGGCTTAATACTTAAAAGGGAACCCAGCCACGCGTTAGCTTTACCAACTCGCCCGCCCTTGGCCAGGAACTCCAGGGTATCAAGGGCTCCGACCAGATGAACACGGGGGATTGACTCCTGGATAAGTTTTACTACTTCCTCTGCTGTGGCTCCTGCCTTGGCAGCCTTGGCGGCGGCAATAGCTAAGAGCCCCAGACCCATGGATACCGACTCTGAGTTAATAACCTCAATGCGGCATTCACCGGCAAGGTCGCGTTGTGCCGCCTGCGCAGCTTCATGTGTACCGCTGAGCTTGGAGGAGATGTGAATGGAAATAATCGCCTCGGCTTCACCGGCCAGTTTTTGGTAGGAGTCTATGAAAATGCCCGGAGCGGGGGCCGAGGTCTTGGGTAAAGTTGAGCTGGTTATGAGCCGCTTGTAGAATTCATCAGCGCCAATGTCCACCCCATCCCGATAAGTGTCCATGTCAAAATGAACATTGAGCGGCACCACGGTTATCCCCAGCTCTTCGGCCACCTCTTGTGGTAAATCTGATGTGCTGTCAGTGACAATCCTTACAGTCATTGTATATTCCTCCTTTTATATTTATTTACCCTGCGCTTGATATGCGCTAGCTAAATTTTTACCAGATGTAGACTTTTATTATTCTACGGACATTATGCAGCAATAGTGGGGCTGGCCACCCTTCACAACCTCTAAATTCAGAGACGGGTAATCTGTTTTTATGGCTTGGGCAAGTTCCTCCACCTCTTTTTCTTTTATATCTGCGCCGTAGTAAAGGGTGACTATTTCAGCATCTTCCAAATTTGCCTCCTTTGCTGTGCTGGATACAGCCTGCAACAAGTTTTGGCTGGAGGTTATTAGCTCCCCATTTATTAGACCGATAAAGTCTCCCACTCTCGTGTGTACTTTACCTATTTGTGCTTCCCTGACAGCTCGGGTTATCTCAACAGATTTGACTCTCTGCTGTGCTCTGTTCATTGCGGCAAGATTGTTTTCCAGTTCTATCTCACTGTTGAAAGCAAGCATGGCCGTTAATCCCTGAGGAATGGATTTCGTGGGCAGGACTTGAACTTTCTTTGTCGCTATTAAAGCCGCCTGTTGGGCGGTAAGAACCACATTTTTATTATTGGGCAAGACGATTACTTTATCGGAAGGAACGGAGTCAATAGCTCGCAGGATCTCTTCAGTACTCGGATTCATGGTCTGACCGCCGGAGACGATGGCACTGGTGCCCAGGCTGCAAAATACGTCTTCCAAGCCATCACCGCACACCACTGACACAACAGCAATGTTGGCCGGGGGCATCGGTGCCCGGCGCGCCTGAAGAAATTCTTCATGCTGGTCGTCCATATTTTGAATTTCCAGATCATGCAAAGAACCCATAGATGTGCCCAGTTCTAAGATGGCGCCCGGGTTGGTAGTATGAATGTGAACTTTTACAGTCGTCTCATCCCCTACCACGACAATGGATTCTCCTTTGTCCTCAATCTCATCTCTTACCCGGTCAACACTCAGATTTTCACCTTTAATAAGGAATTGCGTACAATAACCATATACTTTTTCCCCCGTTGTGGCGGACCTGGCAGCCATAAACGCCGGTTGTAAGGCTGCCGGAGATTCTATCTCCATCATCTCTATTTGTTCAGCTTCTCCCCGTAGATAGAAAAGAATGCCTTCTAATAGAATGTAAATCCCCTGGCCTCCCGCATCCACTACCCCGGCTTCCTTTAGAACGTCAAGTAAATCGGGCGTTCGCTCTACCGATTTTCTGGCTTCCTGAACGACTGTCTCCATAAAGCTCACCAGGTCTTCGTTATTCTTCTCTAAAGACCCCTTGGCCACGATCGATACATCCTTTATCACCGTGAGCATGGTTCCCTCTTTAGGCTTACTAATGCCTTTATAGGCCAATATTGAAGCCTTTTCAAAAGCCTGGGCCATTTCATGAGGGCCAAAGGATGCTACATCACATAAACCATCGGCTATGCCTCTTAGTATCTGTGACAATATTACCCCGCTGTTCCCCCTGGCCCCCATGAGGCCTCCACGGGCCACAGCCTGGGCTATAGTGGAGGCGTTATTATCTTTAATACGAGCTGTCTCCTCCATTGTAGACCGCATGGTCAGGACCATATTGGTGCCGGTGTCTCCATCTGGTACCGGAAAGACGTTCAAGGCGTTAATAGTGGAGGCGTTTTTTTCAAGCCATCGTGTGCCTGCTAAAAACATCTCCCTCAGTTCATATCCGGAACAGGAAGCTCTCTCTCTTCTATGGTTAGCCATATTCTTCCTTCCTTCCTTTGCCTTCTCTTCACTCTGGGTTTTTACTGGTCGGCATCTACTTGAAGTGTAAGACAGGCCAACTACTTTGAATATCAGCATATATCTGATTCTTGCGTAGGACTTTAACCTGTTGTGCCATCGGAGTTAGTCCTACAAAATATGCCAAATTTTTGAGCTCAACTGGAGGTGAATTTTAGATGCGATTTTTAGTCAATTGGAGTACTCAGCATCTTTGTAAGACAATCGCTGTCAATAAACCGGGGGAAATCCCTACTTCAAAATCAGTCATCCGCTGATATATAAGCTCTGCCTCCGCATATACAATTATTGAAGTGAGAGGTTAATAAACAGACTATGAACAGGCAAAACAAACAACAGGAAGGGGGGATAGGAATGGTTACGAATACAAAGACATTAGAGGAACCTGTCAAGGCCTTTAAATTAAAGACTGCCGATATCTTGCTTGTCCATACTAAACGCAGTTTCTGGAGCTGGATAATTCGTTTTGGAACTCACTGTTACTGGAACCATGCTTTAATCGTTTGTACGGTTAATGGCTCGGAACAGGGTTACGACAATACCATAATCGTTGACCCCAAAACCGACGGCAGCGTTGAGATGGACTGCGCCAGCAAATATCTGGGAAGATTGAATAAATACAACGTGGCGGTGAAGAGGCTGGAAGCAGAGTGGTTTCAGGATGACGGCCAATCGGGCAAGCCGGATGTCCGCCATCTTATATGTGACATTGCCGCAAGCGAAGCGGTAACCGGGGTCCATCCAAAACTGGCGCAACTAATCAACCGGTTTACTAGGCAGATCACCGTTATCTACAGGTTTATAAGGCGCAAGATGAAAGGTGCCAGGGTGTCATTAAACTTCCCGTGGAGTATCAGGCCTACGGAAGTGAAAGCCTTCACTTGTAGCGGTTTTGTCCAGTGGTGCTACTACAAAGGGGTGTCACATACAGTAGAGAAAGGATATTCCGACGATTCCAGGCTTGAAGAAGTAATATTCAACCCCAGGATTGAGAGAAAGGCAACCCCTTTTGAATTGCTAACCACCACCCCCGCCGACCTGGCAAAATGTGCCAAGCTTTCCTGGAAATATGTCGTTATGAATGGAGTGATACGGGAAGTTGCCAGTGGCGAAGAAGCAGAGTTAATTATTGCAAATGGTATCACGATAAATTAAACGAAAGGCGGGGTTATTTTATTCTATGGAAACCTGCAACGAATGGTATGAAGGTATCCACCGAAGAATCGGCACACTCCAGAAACGGTGGAGCCCTGCCGGCTGGAGAAGATATAAACTGTCATTGTTTATGCGCGTGGCCAGAAGGGTGGCCGATTTCTCTACAGAATGCCAGGAATGCCGGGACTTCAGGAACAAGATGACTGACCTGAGCGAGAAGCTAACACACTCACCGCAGGTGACTCGCAGGGAATATAGAAGCTACTTGACCACCTTTAAAAAAGTTATCAAGCATCTCAGGCGAAAGCATGGGCTGGTAGAGGACAAACAATATATCAAGCGCTTTGTCTCTATCGGGGTTGCCTTCGGTTTATCTTTGATTGTTTTCGGCTATCTGTTGACTAACATAGGCATTACCTTACTTGTATTCAGTGTTACGCTGCCAGCTTTGTTCGTACGCGTCATATTCGGTTATGCAGTCGGGTATCTGCTAGACAGGCGAGCTAAAAAGCAGGGTCGCGTAATCTAGTCAATGGAGAATAATTTCTACATGAGAATAGATTTGGACAGAGTTTCCCGGTTCTTTCTGTTGTTGGGTGTATTCGCACCGGCAACAATGATGGCGGTTGTAATTGTGGTCGGGCAAATAACCCCCGATTATAACCCCGTTACGGATACCATCAGCCAGATGGGTACGCCGGACAGCCCTTATTCCCTGGTGCTTAACGGCGGTTTTGTTATTTACAGCATACTGATAGGTTTTGCCGCTTATGGATTTCAGAGAAGGTTGCGTAACACTGTCATGGGAAATACGCTGGTAGTATTGTTAAGCATCCATGCCATCGGCACTATTTTACTAGCTGTCTTTCCAGATAGTCCGGAATTTGCCGGCAAGCACTTTTCTGTAGATATTCTACATAATACTTCATCTGCGATCTCGTACCCCGCCTTACTGATGGGGATACTGGTTTTCGCTAGGATTGCTCGTCGGGAGAATGCATTAAGAGTAATTGCCGTTATCGGACTGGCCGTGGTCATTTTAAATCTGCCACTGCCATTTATGTCTCTGTTTAGTCCTTTCAAAGCAATGGATGGTTTAATACAGCGGTTATTTATGGCCAGTGCTTTTCTTTGGCTTACGTTCACCTCCCTGCTTTTATATAAGAATCCCGGGGTTTTACAAAATTCGGGAAGGCCTGAACGATATTCTAGGCATGACCGTATGGGATAGATAGAAATTTTATGACTGTTAAGAATCGGGGGATTATTAAGTCGGTAAGGAGATAGGATAATGAAACAAAGACTGGGCATCAGGCGTGCTATTAGGTGGGGCATACCGATATTTGTGGTGCTACTTATTGTTATTTACGGGTTTATTTCTTTCACAATCAGTTCAGGTATTACCAATTATGAACGTAAGCCTCAAGAAGACAATCCCGCAGCCTACGGTCTCCAATACCAAGATGTTGAGTTTTCCCCGAGAGGGGGCGATGTCAGCTTAAGCGGCTGGTATATAACTGGAGAAGGGGAGGGACCAACTCTAATTTTCGTTCATGGTATTGGAAGTGTACGCTCGGGAGCTGAGGCAGTGGATATTGCCTCCCGACTTGCAGCCCGAGGTTTTAGTGTTCTCATGTTTGACTTGCGAGGCCACGGGGATTCAGAAGGGGACTTCATATCAGGTGGATACTTTGAACGGCAGGATGTGCTCGGTGCCTTCGACTTTCTCATAAGACAGGGAATACCATCAGAGAGTATTGGCTTCATTGGCTTCTCAATGGGGGCGGCCACAACGATATTAGCAGCTGCAGAAGAACCAGACATTTGCGCCTTAGTTGCTGACAGTCCGTATGCTGACATTTCTGATCTCATCGCCCAAGAAACCGCTCGTAAAACGGTTTTCCCAGAATGGCTAGCACCGGTCTTTCTGCCAGGTGTCAACCTAATGGCAAAAGTACTTTATGACATCGATATTGGAGTGCTTGTGCCCGAAGAAGCCGTAAAACTCTTGCCCTATCCAATCATGATTATCCATGGAACAAATGATACTCGCATCTCACTTGAACATGGAACAAGGGTACATGATGCTGCTCATCCGGCGAGTTTTATGTGGGTTGTACCGGGAGTGGACCATGTGCAATCATTTGCTGAAAACCCGGAAGAGTATGTTGAAAGAGTGGCAGATTATTTTGATGAACAGCTGGCTATCGAGTATGAGTAACAATCTGCTAAAATGTGCAGCGAGGTAAAAACCGCAAGAAAACGCACAACTAAAACTTCAAGCATTTGCTTAGAAGG
>CAYNDE010000068.1:7389-8770 GCA_964395535.1 uncultured Pirellulales bacterium | reverse complement strand
CGGATAAAGATGTTCATACCAGGCCGAACGTTCACTACAAGGTCAGTGATAATCTGGCGGTTGAGGCCGGTGCTAATATCTTTTTTGGCGATTATCCGCACACTTTTTTTGGCCAGTTCGAGAATAATACGAATATTTATACGGCTGTTAGATACAGCTTCTAACGGCATTTACGGGGGCGGACAGTTATCAGATTAAAAAATTATGAAAAAATTTCAAATTTTTTATGTTTGACTTATTTTCCCTTCCAGTTACACTTTTAGCAATTTTCTGGGGGGGAGCTTTAAGGTATTTTTGTGCGATAATAAAAGGCAGGTTATAGTTTGAATTTTTAAGGAGAGTGGAATATGAAGAAAAAGATTATCTTGTTGAGTGTTTTGATTTTGTTGTGTGCAGGCGGTTTTGTATCTGCTCTTGCGGAAGAGCTGCACGGCTCCGTCGGCGTTATCTATGACAGCAAGTATATCTGGCGTGGCATCGATGTCTATGGGGACAAAAGTGCAATTCATCCTTTTATTGACCTCGATTTGTTTGGAACCGGCTTTGGGATGAATATAACAGCCCACAGGGCCAATTCGGACGGATATGAAGACGCTGAGCGATGGGATTATACTATCTATTACCATAATCGTTTATTTGACGATGAGCCGTATGCAACCGACTATATGTTTGGCTACAGATACTATAACTTTCCTGATTCGAGCAGCCATACAACGAGCAGTACAGATATTCAGGAAGTGCATGGTCTTTTCTCCTGGCCTAACATTTTCCAGGTAGAAGGTTTGGTGCCGAGATACTGCATTGTTAAGATGTGGCCTTCGAACAGCGGGACAGCCATTGGAGCAGCTTCGCCATTCGGCGGGACCGCTTCCGGCTGGGCGCACATCTTTATGCTTGATTATGCCCTGAAAACCTCCTGCCCGATAATGGAAGGACAGGAGCGGGTATTCAATCTTCACTCAGAGTTTGTTTATAATGACGGAGTCCATCCCGGTGGCGGTAATGTTGACCATGACTGGACAAATATGGTGTTGGGTATTTCGACGGATTTTGACCTTGGAAACAATTTTGCATTCACCCCGGGTGTTTATCATCAGATTACTTTTGATGATTCGATCAACGATGATAAAGATGAGACCTGGGTCAGCCTGGCGGTAAAATATAGTTTCTAAATAAATGAGATTTTTAGATATATAAAAAAGGCTGGCTTATAATTGCCGGCCTTTTTTTATTTTTATACCATATGTCATTGCAAGACTCTTCTGTGAGTCGGTAGGGGGGCTGAAAAGGAAATGCTATAGTTTGTTAGGGAGGCGCCGAAATGGATGAAAAAAGTGACAGTCATTTTGAGAGCAAGCCTGCCGAAAGTGAACAATTAAGC
>CAYNDE010000068.1:0-7289 GCA_964395535.1 uncultured Pirellulales bacterium | reverse complement strand
AGAGCTGCACATCAACAGCTAAAAGCCGAGGAGCAGCAGTTAAGAGCTGCGAGCCAGCAGCTAAGAGCTGCTAATCAACAGCTAAAAGCCGAACAGCAGCAGTTAAGAGCGGCCAACCAACAGCTAAAGACGACCGAGGAGAAGCTGCGAGAGACGAATCAAAATCTTCAGGCAGTGATTCAGGCATCGCCGTTACCTATTTTCGCCGTGGATAGAGAACTTATCGTCAAGACGTGGAATCCGGCGGCTGAGCGAACATTTGGCTGGGGCGCACAAGAGGTCATCGGACGTCAATACCCTGCTATCCCTGATGAGAAAAAAGATGAAGCCGATATCTTGTTCTCGCGTGCGATGGAAAGAGGATTAGTTGGAGTGGAAACAATTCGTCAGCGTAAAGACGGTTCTCTCATTGAAGTTAGCATCTCAGCTGCTCCGTTGCGTGATAGTCGCAGTAATATTAATGGTGTCATGGCGGTGATAGTAGATATCACCGAGCGCAAACAGGCGCAAAAGGAATTGCAGCGGCTTGCAGGATTTTGGGAGAGCATCGTTCAGAACGCCAATGTTTATATGGATGTGCTGGATGAAAACAGAAACGTCCTGCTATGGAACAAAGCTGCGGAAAAAATCTCGGGCTATTCCGCAGATGAGGTAGTCGGACATGACAAGATCTGGCAGTGGCAATACCCCGACCCTCAATACAGGAACGATGTTGTCAAGACAGCGACAAAGGTAATTGAGGGGAAAGAAGAGCTGAGGGAATTTGAATCGGTAATTGTTACAAAAAGCGGTGAAAAGCGAGTTATATCCTGGTACTCCAGAAATCTTACGGATGAAAATGGAAAATCCATCGGCTCTGTAGCGACAGGTATTGACATCACCGAGCGCAAAAAGGCCGAAGATACTCTGGAAAAGGCAGAGAAAGAGAAAGCGACCATTTTGGATACAATGTCGGAGCTTGTTGCCTATCAGGATACCGAACACAGGATTATATGGGCCAATAGGGCTTCAGGTGAATCGGTTGGTTCAACTGCAGGAGAATTGCTCGGGCGTTATTGCTACCAGATATGGCACAGACGAAACAAAGCCTGTGCGAATTGTCCCGCCGAAAAGGCGCAGAAGACCGGCCGATTAGAGACTGCGGAAATCAAAAGCCCGGATGGCAGATTTTGGTTTATACGCGCCAATCCCGTCAGAGATGCTGCAGGCAATATCATAGGGGCCGTAGAGATAACATTAGACATCACAGAGCGTAAAAAAGCCGAGCAGGAACTGCGTGATTCACGGAATATACTGCGGACTGTACTGGACTCAATCCCAGTTACACTCTTTTGGAAAGATCGTGATTCAGTTTACCTCGGCGCCAACCGCGCCTTGTTGGAGGAGGCAGGATTGACCTCTTCAGAGGAGATTGTCGGCAAGAGTGACTACGATCTTCCATGGGGAAAAAAGCATGCAGATTCGTTTCGCCAGGACGATAGGAGGGTTATGGAATCAGGTATTCCCGAATACGATATTGTCGAGTTCTATCTCCGAGCTGATGGAACACATGCGTGGGCCAAAACCAACAAGGTGCCGCTGCGAGACACGGAGGGCAACGTCGTAGGTGTACTCGGTACTTCTGAGGACATCACCGAACGAAAAAAGGCCGAGCAGGAACTGCAAAAGGCACACGATGAGCTGGAAAAAAGGGTTGAACAAAGAACCGCTCAACTAATGGAAGCGAGTCTGCAATTACAAAAGGAAACCGCCGAGCGGTTGCGCAAGGAAGAAATGCTTTTTGAGAGTGAGAGACTTGCAGCAGTGGGAAGTCTCGCTGCTAAAATAGCACACGAGATTAATAACCCGCTTGCGGGTATTAAAAATTCATTTCTTTTGATAAAAGACTCTATACCTGATAATCATCCTTATTATAAATATGTTGGTTTGATTGAAAAGGAGATTGAGCGGGTCAGCGATATTGTCCGCCAGATGTACGATTTATACAGGCCTGTGCAGGCGCAACAGCGCCGATTTAGGCTTCGTGAGGCTGTGGATGACGTCGTTGATTTGCTGAAAGTTGCGAGCGAAGAGCATAAAGTCAATGTCAATATTGACATCGATAAGAGTATTATTGTAAAATTACCTGATGGTTTATTAAGACAGGTGTTATTTAATGTTATACAGAATGCAATAGAGGCATCACAACCGGACAGCAAAGTCAAAGTAAAAGCTGAAATTTGTGAGGGTGTTCTGAATATGCAGATTATCGACACCGGTGTTGGTATTTCAAAAGATATACGCAACAAGATTTTCGAGCCTTTTTTTACAAGTAAACGTGACAGCACCAAAAGAAGCCTTGGTTTGGGGCTTTCGGTTTGTAAGAATATCGTCGATGCGATAGGCGGAGAGGTAGCTGTTCAAAGCCGGGCAGGAAAAGGCACTACTTTTACAATTAAAATTCCTCTTGAGGATAGTAATGCAAAACAGAACAATAGCTGAAGCTGGAAAAATACTGATTGCCGATGATGAAGAAACTTTTTTGCAATCGACCGCAGATTTATTGCGAAAAGAAGGCTATTTCTGCGACTGTGTGCCGGATGCCAAATCCGGTATCGAGAAATTGAAAGACAATGAATACGACCTTCTTATTGCTGATATAAAAATGCCGGGCAATCCAGACCTCGAGTTTATTAATGATTTATCCAAACTTGCAGAGGGTATGTCGGCTATTCTCGTTACAGGATATCCTTCCCAGACCTCTGCAATAAAGGCCGTACAGTTACCGGTGACCGCATATCTTGTAAAACCTCTTAATTTTAAGGAGTTATTGGAACAGGTTAAAAAAGCTGTTGTGAAAACTAGGGTTTACAGGGCTGTAGTAAATGCGAGAGAGCGCCTTCAATACTGGCGGCAGGGCCTGGATAATCTCGAAGAGGTCTTGAAAAGCAGTCCAAATTTGTTTTCAGCATCTGTCAGAGAGTTTATTGATATAACTTGTGCAAATATTAACAGCGCTTTGTATGATATAAAGAATATATCTTTTCAAACGGCTTCCGAGTCTGCGGACTCGCCCGTATGCCATTTATTGAATTGCCCAAGACTCGCCGAGCTTGATAATGCTGTTTATGAAACGATAGAGGTGCTTGAAAAGACCAAAACCGCTTTTAAATCGAAAGAACTGGGAAAAATACGGAAAAAACTCGAAGATATGGTCGAAAAACGAAGAAAAGTTGATAAAAACGGTTAAAATATTCCGATAAATATTATGTGTCTGGAATTAAATGGGGGGCGCGCAGGTGCGTGCAGACTGCCTTGTCGAGCAGGCTTTTAGGTCTGCAAGCCGAAGGCACAGTTGATAACACACTTCTGCAAAAGTGTTTTTCATCTGTGTCTTTTTTTTGAAATATTTAGTCATCATAGCCGGGCTTCGGGTAATGCTTCTTAAAATTTCCTGTATCATTGAAAAAAATATTGCACTATAATAATTATAGTTACGGATTTGAATGTTTTTCAGCCGTTATGATTTTATGTGAATCTGGATTTTCGGTGGTTTCGTGAATGCCTGTGGATTTTGGGCCGCAACAATTCGGTAAGTGGCTGATTATTGCCGGGCTATTTATTGTTCTCGTCGGCACTCTGTTATTAATACTGGGACGATTCGGTTTGTTTAGATTGCCCGGCGATTTGGAATTTGGCTCTAAAAACTTCAAATTTTACTTTCCTTTGGCAAGCTGTATCATTATCTCAGTTATCCTTACTCTGATTATGTGGCTGATTAGTTATTTTCGTCGTTAGTATTTTTTTTATAAAGCTGTCTTTGAATTTCACTCAATTTTCCTGTAATACTCAGCCTCCTTGTCTGAGAGTTTATTTTCCTTTATCATTTTCTTGATTCGCTCTATGTCCACATCTCTTGCACGGCTTACTTCCGCAGAGACAGTTTGTTTCGGCGGGATATAGCTTTTAGGTATATTTTGCAAGGCTGTTTTTATTGTAACTGCTGATAAAAATATTGTCGCAGCCGCTGCAATAGGCAGAAAATAACGGGCCAGGCCCTGTTTTATTGAGTCAGAGTCGGTGCCAGACAGCTTCTCTTTCGGCGTGTTAATTACATAGCGGCACCTGTCGCAATGTATGCAGTCGCAGTGCTCTGCGGCCGTAAGGCCGAAATCGCATCTGGCATATTTTTTTGCAGGCAGGTATTTTTTTAATAATGATATTCTGTTGAGCAATGCAAGAAAAGCACCTGCCGGGCACAGATACCGACACCAGAAGCGCGTATAAAAAAATGCTCCCACAATAGCTATGACGGAAATCACGATAAGTAAGAGCCCATCACGAGCGGAGAATATACCTATAAGCAAATCAGCTTTGAGCGTGTCTGGTTTGCGACAGATAAAGAAGGCGGTGATAATGATAAAAAGGATTATATACTTGAAGAAGGAAGCTGTGCGAAGAGTTTTCGCCGGTATTAAAGGCCTCAATTTTTCCGGCCTTAGATAGCCGATTAGCTCCTGCAATGCTCCGAATGGACACAAATATCCGCAATAAATGTTGCCGAAAATCAGTACAAGAACAGGTATTCCTACGACAAGCAGAAATGACCCGGATAAATCGGGCGGCGGCAGATTTGTCGATAAAAATGTTGTAACGTGCCAGCTTGAAAACTGGCAGTTTAATAGCAATCCCCCTGCTACAAGGTTGAAGCATAGAACGAAAAATCTGCTCCAGAATCCTCCGAAATAAATTACAATCAGGCTGAGAATTACCGCGATGATAAGATATACACCTGTTTTGTCGGGTAAAAGTTTTCCGGTTTTTTGGGCGGCGATGGTTTGGATGTCTTTGTCTATAACATTGTCGAAAAATCTTTTTGTTGATGATTGTAGTGCTGAAGTTATAGCCTTGTAACTGATAGTAGCACCTGTTATGGCGGTGATGCCGGCAAACGGCTCAGCGGCAAGTAGTTGTCGGCCCTTAAAAAGCTCTTTTTTTGCCGTAACAAGCTCGAGATACTGTGGTGTCTCATTGGAGCTGAGAATTTGAAAATCAATTAGTTTTCCGGTTGTATCAGTATAAACAGCGAGATTTATTTTACCGCCGTAGCCGCGAACTTCGTCGGCTAATTGACTAGAGTTGAAAATGTATCCTTTAAGTTTATCCGTGCTCTCATAGACGATAAAATAGTCGATAGTTTTGTCATCTGCGGTTTTCGACATCGGTTTGACCTGTAATTGTCCTGCCAGGGCGTATGTCTCGTATTGTTGTAAGGTTTTCGTTGTTGATATAACTTTCATTGTGATAATGTTCGAGCATATAACAACTGATATTCCGATACCGAATAAGAAGTAACCAATATTTAGCGGAAGGTTTGCAGTTTTAGCTCGCCGGTAAATTATTTCCGGCTTATATATCTTCATAACAGCGGCAGGAATATTGGCCGCTAAAAGCAGAATAAATACGAACACCGTCAGTTTAGTCCCGAGCACAGGTACAAGCAGCAGACTTGTAAACAGTCCTCCTGCGCAGGCTCCGAGATGGTCGGCGGTTTCGAGCCTGCTGCCGGCCTGGCCGGTCTCGAAATCCGCATCAGTGAGCTTTTTTGCTGCAATCGGAAAATAACAGCCGGCGCAAAGACCGCAAAGCAGAAAAGCGACTGCAAAAATCAGGTGCATCGGCTCGAATATGCTGTTTGCAGCATTAGCTCCGAGTCTGTACTGTGAGAAAGGCCAGTAGGCGATTATAACCAGAAGCAATGTGTGAATGAATATAACAGCAATTAGTATCGATTCCGGTTTGTTTGTTTTTACCTTTGACAGTAAGTTTCTGATGGTTGCCGCACCGGCGGTCATACCAAGCATAAAGACAGAAGAGATAACGCCAATGTGCAAATATAGCGAGCCGAACCGGGTTTGATAAAGGTACATCAGGACGATAACAATACCAATTCCCAATAGCCCCGCGCTGAATGCAAGAAATGTGCTGTCAAAGCTCGGTTTGTATTGTTTTTGGATTTCATTTTTCCCGCGTGCACTGAGAAGATATAAAGCACGTAGTGCCATCAAAACAAAAATTGGAACTAAAAAAACCAGAGGGCCAGCCAAGGCAAGATACCTTACAAATTTTGTTACTGTCGCGCCTGATTGTTTTGCTGTGAGCAGCAGGCTGTATAAATGTGTCAGCGGTCTCGATTCCTGATTTATAAGAAGCCGCTGCGGTAAATCGGTATTATCGTAAGCTGTCATTGCCTTTTCTGCCCGCTCCGGCAGATAAAGTGAAAGCAGCGCATCAGGCGGCAGGATTTCACCGGCACCCGGTATCTTCGAGAATCTTTCTTTTAAAATATCGGGATCGCCGGTTATATCTTCGGCATCGGATGCTATGAACCACGTATCTTCTCCCGGTACGAGTTCAAGATTAGAAAATACTTTTTGAAGTGTAAGTTTCGTTGAGGCGCCGAGGCTGGCGAGTTCTGCGCCGATAATATTTTCACCACCAGCGATGCGAATCGTAAAAACGCCGTCGGCTCTTAGCGAGATTTTGACCTGCTGATAAAACTGATATGTGAAGTACCTGTTCAGTGCTGAGCTTGTAGCGTCCGGCAGATTTACAATTATAATGTCAAAGACCTCCTTATTGCCCGCAAGAAATGTACGGATGTCACCGGAGAGCAGCTCAAGTCTTCTGTCGGTTACTTTAAGCTCGGCTGGTATGACCTCGTTAATTTTACGGATATATTCATTGTCGCTGTGTGCCCACGTTACTTTTTCGAGTTGTTCGAGTTTGAGAAATTGCCGGCAGAGGTCTAATCCCGAGCCGATGACTAATATTTTTTTGGCATTGGGCTTTTGGCATAAGGCAATTGCTGCTATTTTGCCGGTATTGCTTTGCTCCGGCAGCGATTCTATAAAGCTGCCCTCTCGATACACTATCCATTGGCCGCCATAACTGCCGTAAAGATATTCAGCCTGTGCGGTATAGAAGGAGCCGACTGCATCTTTCTTTGTCGCAGGCAGAGTCCATTTCAGTGAGCGAATGTGTCGGCTGATATTTTTATCGACTCCATTAACCAATCCCAGAATCAAAATCACCGGCAGAGAAAATACGAACATCTGAACAGCGAAACGGCCGATCCATAAACGTTTAAATTTTTGTGGCTCGCTATACGGAAGCCGCTCTTTTATTTTAGCGAGCTGAACGAAGGCTGCAGAGAGCGCAACGATAAATGCGATAATAAACGATATCCTTACAGAACCTGCTCCGAAAGCTAAAAGTAAGGTTGTCCCCAGCCCGCCGGCAAAGCTGCC
>CAYNDE010000067.1:0-8997 GCA_964395535.1 uncultured Pirellulales bacterium | reverse complement strand
GTAGTTACAATCATTTCGTAATTTTTTAAATTGGGTTCGTTTTGCATATTTTTGTTATTTTTGCGCGCCGTACCCTCGCCGCGAGCAGCGAGGCTAACCGAAGTCGCCGTACCGGCGACTGCTAAACGGGACAAATTATTATGATATAGACTGATAAACATTCGCTACTCCTTGTTAATAAAGAATTTACGAACTTAATTGTGACTTGAACTGCTGTTCTTTTTCGTGCGGAACTCCGCAGCCCCATATCGCGGGGCCTCCCCCAGTTAGGAGGATTGTACCAGATAGGTGAGTTTTATCAATAAAAAAATAAAAAAAAGAATATAGAACACAGGACACAGAATACAGAGGACGGAGATCAGAAGACGGATGGCGGATGACGGATAGCGGAGGACAGATGGTGGAGGACGGGATAACGAAGATTTTGATATGCGATTGACAAATACGGCTGGCGGATATAGGCTATCGGTTTAATTATGCTGATTAAATATCAAAACAAGGGACTGGAAAGATTTTTAATAGCGGTCAATGTTCTGGCGGCGGCTGTGGTGGCTGCTTCTTTTGTATGTTTATTCGGTTTTGATAAGCCGTTTTTGCCGGAAGGTTTTTTATTCACCGTTCAATTTATCCTTCTTTTTGTTTTCATAGGCGAAAAGTTCATAAGGTTTTTCAACTCGCTTTCACGGAAGGATTTTTTAAGGAATAACTGGTTCGAGATACCTGTTCTTTTTATTCTTATAATTGTTCTTTTCGGGGCCGGCAGACTGTTCAAAGAGACTGACCCTGCTGCGGTCAGGCACGTTGCGGTCGGCATCTACCTTGTTCTGCAGGTGGTTACGAAGGTCTGCAGGACGGTTGTCAACCTTGCGGCTACCGGCAAGAACCCGACGCAGACTCTTATTGCAAGTTTTCTTATTTTGATTTTTACGGGCGCGGGTTTTCTTATGCTGCCCCGCTCAGCAGCAAAGGAGAATATAAGTTTTGTCGATTCGCTCTTTACGGCTACGAGCGCTACCTGTGTTACCGGCCTGATAGTAAAAGATACGGGCAAGGATTTCAGCCTGATGGGTCAGATAGTGATACTGTCGATGATTCAGCTCGGCGGTCTTGGGATAGTGGTTTTCGGAGCGGTTTTTGCTCTGCTTTTGGGCCAGGCGCTTAGTCTTCGCGAGTCGGTGGCAATGCAGGATTTATTAAGTGCGCAGACCCTGGGCAAGATAGGAAAAATGATTGCTTTTATTTTCGGGGGGACAATATTAATCGAGGCTATCGGCGCGGTCAGTTTATTCGGGATGTGGGATAATGTGGCTGAGTGGACTGGCGATATAAATCAGCAGTGGTTCTGCAGCATATTTCATTCGATTAGCGCTTTTTGTAATGCGGGTTTCAGCCTGTTCAAAAGCAGCTTTATTGGTTACAGCGGATGCTGGGCTGTCTATGTGGTTGTTTGTCCTTTGATAATTTTGGGTGGACTGGGCTTTGGCGTGCTTTATGACCTTGTCAATCTCTCTGCTGATAAGATGAAATTATTTTTTGGCAGGTGGTTTCGCAAGTACGGCAGTTTCTTGGAGCAGGCCCCCAAGACTTTGCGGCTTCAGAGCAAGATTGTGCTGACTGTAAGTGCCGCTTTGATAATTTTAGGGGCGATTGGTATTTTTGTGTTCAGCAGGTATTCGGTGGGCACCGGCGGCGGGAGTAAGGTTGGTGTTCTCGATGCTCTGTTTCAATCGGTTACGGCGAGGACGGCGGGATTCAATACATTTAAGATTGACCAGATGTCCGTTTCGAGCAGGTTTATTTTGATATTGCTTATGTTTATCGGCGGCTCGCCGGGTTCGACGGCTGGCGGTATCAAGACGGTAACGCTGGCGGTTGTAGTTATGACCGTTTTCGCGGCTCTGCGCAAGCGTGAAGAGGTTGAGATGTTCAGCCGGTCGGTGCGGCTGGCAATTGTTGGCAGGGCTTTTACAGTTACGCTGCTTTTTATTTTGGTACTTTTTAGTGCGACGCTGGCACTGAGTATTACCGAGAAAGCGAATGGTTTCGATATGTCGCAGATATCGTTCGAGGCGGCGTCGGCTTTGGGAACGGTGGGTCTGACGACGGGCATAACGCCGTCTTTGACAACGGCGGGCAAATTGATTATCATTGTTACGATGCTTATCGGCAGGTTGGGGCCTTTGACACTGCTGGCGGCACTTACGTTTAATATAAAACCTGCTCGGTTTAATTATCCTGAAGAGGCGATAATTGTCGGGTAAAATTCGTCGTGCGTATTGCGTATCGCGCAAAAAGCGAACACGCTACGCGATACGAAAATAGGAGCATATAAAATGAAGCGTTTTGCGATAATGGGATTGGGGCGGTTCGGTAAAAAACTGGCGATAGCTCTGGCGATGAGCGGAGCGGAGGTTATAGCGATTGACAAAAACAGAGAGGAGGTCGAGCTGATACGCGACCAGGTCAGCCTGGCGGTCCGGCTGGACAGCACGGATGAGGAGGCTCTTAAGGCACAGGGCATCGACAAGGTCGATGTCGCTATCGTCAGCATCGGGCAGGGGACAGGCAGAGGTTTCGAGTCGGCGGTGTTGACGGTGGTTAATCTCAAGCAGATGGGCGTCAAGCAGATATATACGCGGGCTGAGGATTTGATAGCCGGCCAGGTGTTCGAGAAGATAGGTGCGACGGAGGTGATTTATCCGGAGATTGAGTCGGCGCAGCGATGGGCGTATAAGCTGATTGCGCCGCAGATTGGTGAGAAGATTGACTTTGCGCCGGGCTACAGCCTGGCCCGTGTGAAGGCGCCGGCGAGTTTCGACGGCAAGACGGTAATGGATTTGCAGCTTCGCCAGAAATATAATGTTAATCTGGTTTCGATAAAAAGGGGTGAGCACGGCAAGAGCAAGAAGAGCGATAAGAGCGAGAAAGACGGGATAATCAATGTCCCTATGCCGAATACGATCATCTACAGGGATGATATTTTGATGGTTGCCGGCTCTGATGCCGACCTTGCCAACCTGCCACAGGAGTAATTCGTGGCTCGTCGCTCGTGACTCGTATCTTGGAAGAAATAAGATATTAAAAGTAAAATATTAAATATACATATTAAAAATGAAAAAGTAACTGCTGACACGGATTCCGCATATCATAAAGACTATTTAATTCGGTATTTTCTCAGCAGGTTGAGGAGGTTTTGCATATCGTCAGGGATGGGGGCTTCGAATTTGACCTGTTTTTCAGTTGTTGGGTGTTTGAATTCGAGGCTGAGGGCGTGCAAGGCGGGGCGATTGATGAGCGGCTCCTCAACTTCTGGTTCGGCATCTTTCAATTGCCAGAGATAGACGAATTTTCCGCCGTACATATCGTCGGCGACTATGGGGTGTTTCAGGTGAGACAGATGAACACGTATCTGGTGAGTTCTGCCTGTTTTGGGAAAAAGTTTGAGCAGAGAAAAACCGCGGAATTCCTCGAGCACCTCATAAAAGGTTACAGCTTCTTTTCCGTTTTCCGGCCTGACAGCGTATTTTTCCCTTATTTTCGGATGTATGCCGAGCGGGGCGTTGATGCGGTCCGAGGTTAGCTGGGGCGTGCCGTGAACAATCGCCAGGTATTCTTTTTTTGTTTTTCGGGTTTCGAACTGTTTTGCGATTTTCCACTGTGCGATTTCGTTTTTGGTAACGACCATAACGCCTGTGGTATTTTTGTCGAGGCGGTGTACGATACCGGGGCGGAATTCGCCGAGGCCGCTGGAGAGTTTGTCGCAGTAGTAGCTGAGTGCGTTTACAAGTGTACCGTGCAGATTGCCCCTTGCGGGATGAACGAGCATATCCGCGGGCTTATTGAGGACAATGATGTCGTCATCCTCATAAATGATATTTAGAGGTATATTTTCCGGCGTGATTTGTTTTTCTGGCAGTTCGGGCAGTGATAATTCGATTTTGTCACCGTGGGAGAGCTTGAAGCTGGGTTTTACGAGTTGGCCGTTGACCTTCGCTCCGCCGGCTTTGATAATTTGCTGGAGCATTACTCTGCTGTAATTGCCGAATCTGCTGTGCAGGTATCTATCAATTCTTCTTTCTTTGACTGAATGGCCGACGTGAAGTACCAGAGGTTTGTCCGGGTCATTGGGAATGTTGTTTGTGTTATTTTGCTTCACGATAAATATTTGTAACACGGACAAGATGTCCGTGTTACTTCGGTTCGAGCCAATTTGTATCTATCATAGTCATCAGGTCTGTGGGTTCTGTTTGTTCGTTTACGTCCGGCGTCGTCGGCTGCAACAATAGCGGCGGTATTGTTTCGGGTTTTATTACGGGCCTTGGTGCCGGTTTGAACGCTATTTTTTCTTCGTATCCATCCATTGTTTCAAGTCGCAGCTTCGCCTGAGCAGCGGCTGTTGTGATTTCAAGCTCGGCAGAACCGGCGATTTCATTATAAATTTTTTTGGCCTCGTCGAAATTTCCGAGCTCTTCCTCGCAAAGTCCGAGTCCGAATTTGGCTTCTGCGACGAGCGATGGGTACAGTTTTTTTGCCTTGTCTTCGTCGTTCGGTGCGAGGATATTCAGCGTTTTTTTATAGGCGTTTTTTGCCTGGTTTATCTGGCTTTTGAGTTCGTTTTGGTCGGGGCTTTTGAGACGATAATGCAGCTCGGTTCGCAGTATCTGGCCCTGCTCGATTAATGCGACGGCAGCGGCTTTTATGTTTTTTGTTGTTTGTGCGAGTGTCGATAACTCTTTGGCCAGGTCAAGAAGCTGAAAAGAGGAGTCCATTCCCTGGGAATAGGCGTAGAGAATCCGTGCTTTCCTTTCCGACAACTGGGTGAGGACGTGTGTAAAGTATGTTTTTTTTCTGACCTCTACGACATTTTTCTGATAGTTGTACCAGAAGTAATAACCTCCAACGACGACTACAACGACAGCGACATAAATAATTGTATTTCGATTTTGTCTGAACCATTGCGGCAGGTTTGCGAGCCACTCTGCCAAATCGTTGGTCTTCAGTTCGTGGCGGTGTTCGGTTTTCATATTTTTGCCTTTCTTTTCACGAAACAACTGTGTCCGTGCCATTTGTAACACGGACAAGATGTCCGTGTTACGTCAGGTTAGATTATAATAAAATTCGTTTTGGCTTGCAATATCCTTAACTGTCAATAAAATCGTAGCCGGTTTTTGACAGAAAGGGTTCAGATGTTTAATAAAATGCGAGTGCGCTTTATGCTTCATTATATGCTGCGGGGCAATAGAACATTTTGGCAGGTTCCTTTGCTGGTTTTTATTCTTTTAAGTGCTACGGTATCCGGCGGCTCTGAGCAGTTGGATAAGAGCAGGTATATTACGATTGATGAGGTTCAGGCGGGTATGAAAGGTTATTGCCTTAGCTGCCTTAAGGACACCGAGGTTGAGAAGTTCGACCTTGAGGTTGTTAGCGTGGTTTATAATATGGACGCGGGCAGGGATGCAATTTTAGTGAAGGTCGATGATGAGCGGTTTATGCATTTGGGTGTGATTGCCGGCTGCAGCGGCTCACCTGTTTATATTGACGGCCGGCTTGCAGGGGCGATGGCTTTTGGGTGGTCGAACAGCAAAGACCCGCTTTACGGGGTGACACCAATCGAGGATATGCACGAGGCTGGTAGTGGCGGCGATTCCGGAGAGGATTTCGGGGCGGGACTTTCCGGTGTTATTTTTGATTATACCGAACCATTGAGCTTTGCTGAGGTTGACAGGCGGTTCAAAGGTTTTCTGGAATCGAGAAGTCAATATTCGGGCGGTATGCCGACTTTGAGGTGTCCTGTTGTGATTTCGGGTCTGCCAGCGTCCGTAGTAGAACAATTAGGTTCTGAGCTTGAGTCTTTCGGGCTTATGGCAGTTGCCGGTCCCGGCGGGGGCAGTTCAAAGAGCGGTGCCCGCCTCGCGGCGAGGCCGCGGGCTGCGGGCAGTTCTGATGTGAAATTGGAGCCGGGTTCGTCTCTGTTGGTGCCTTTGGTGACCGGTGATATAACAATGATTGCGACTGGGACGGCAACGGACGTTATAGGTGATGTGGTGTATGGTTTTGGTCACGGTTTGTTGACTTACGGGCCGGTGGATTTGCCTATGGCTACGGGGCAGATTCATACAGTTGTTGCGAGCAGGGTCCGTTCCTTCAAAATTGCCAGTATGCTCGATGTAGTCGGTGCACTGAGAGTTGACGAGGCCACCGCAGTTCGGGGGCGGATCGGGGCGGAGGCTTATATGCTCCCGATGACTGTAAAAGTGGAGCGTTATAACGATACCGAGCAGAGGACATTTAACTGCAGGGTTGCTTACAATCGGCTGCTAACCGGCAGTATGGTTGGCGCTGTGATAAGCGGGGCAGCTCTTTACGGCGGTGATTTGCCGCCTGATAATATGCTTGAATATAAAGTAAGCATCGGTATCGAGGGGGCAGGGAGGATTACTTTTGAAAATATCACGACGGATCAGGGTATTGATGATGTATATATAGAGACGGTTAATTCGATACGGCTTATTATGAATAATCCTTTCAGGCGGGTCGGCATAGAATCTATAGATGTAGAAATCCGGATAAAGCCTGAAGATGTTGCCTCGCATATATGGTCTGTTCAGGTTTCTGATTCGACGGTAAAGGCCGGTGAGGCGCTTGATGTGGAAGTAGTTGTGGAATCAGTATTGTCGCCGAAAAAGCGTTTGCGGTACAGCATTGCAATACCTGAAAATTTGGAGGCGGGGGAGTACAATCTGATTGTTTGCGGGAGCAGAGAATATTTGAAATTTCTGAATCAGGCTGTGCCGCATAGATTTATGGCGACAAATTTTAAGACACTTATTGAGGCGATGAAAGAGATATTGTCTGTAGAGCGTGACAGGCTGTATTGTATTCTGGTGCTGCCGGCCGGCGGTATTGTGCTGGAGAGGGCAGAATTGGGTGATTTGCCTGATACCAAGGCGCTTGTTCTCGGCGATTCGAAAAGGGCGCTGGAAGCGCAGCCGTATCGGCACTGGATTGAGCGAAGCTCGAAGACGGGGACCATTATCGAAGATAAAAAGGCCCTTAAAATAAAAGTGGAAGAATAACGGGAGCTGGAAGTGGAGAAAAAAAAGCAAAAAGCTATGACGAGAAACGGCAGATGTCACCGTATTATGCTGTTTTATGTTTTCGTTTTTTCAGTTGTAATTTTTACGGTTGTTTTAGATTGTCCGGCGGTCAATAGTAAAATTACGCGGCACAGCAGCGGTGCGGAGCTGCTCAAGGGTGAGGTTGAAGATGTTGTGGTCAGCTCGAAGGGGACGATTCAGCTCGGCCGTTCCGCAGAAGTCCTGGTCTCCGAGTTCGAGGATATTAATGAGCCGTGGTCTATAAACTGCATTGTTGCAAGCGGGCCTGCGATTTATTTCGGCACCAGCCCCAATGGTGCAATCTATAAATACAGTCTTGGAAAGCTGCAGAGGATTTATCCGGCTGAAAGTGACGACAGGCAGCAGGCCAAGAAGGGGAATTCTGCGGCTGAATCGCCGGGAGAGGTTCAGGAAAGTAATGAACCCAATGATAAAGGTGCTGAAAAGGGCGAGGTGGTCGAGGCTGAGGAGCATCTGACCAATGAGCATATCTTTGCAATGGCGACGGACGTGTCGGGAAGACTTCTGGCGGGTATAAGCGGGAGGGGATGCAGGCTTATACGCTTCAAGGCGGGTAAGATGGAAACAATATTTGAGCCCAATGACGCCAAATATATTTTTTCCATAACAACCGATGCGAAGGGTAATATCTACTTAGGGACCGGGCCGGAAGGCAAGGTCTATATGCTCGATTCCTTCGGCAAGAATGCTCAGGTTATTTATGAAAGCAAGGATAAAAATATACTTTCTTTGACCGCGGACAGCGACGGCTTTGTCTATGCGGGCGGTGACGGCAGGGGGCTTATATACAAGATAAATCCCGGGACGAAAACGGCGAGTGTTTTGTATGATAGTGACGAGCCGGAAATTACGGCTTTACTTTTAACAAAGACAAGTGACTTATATGCCGCGGCGACGTCTGCTAAGGTTGTCCAGACACAGGCTAAATTTGCATCGCAATTGTTGCTGGCCGCCGGCCGGCCCGAAGAACCATCCGACGAAGAGGAAGCAAATAAAACGAGCGGGACAAGTACTAAACTTCAGGTAGCAAATTCGAGAAAAACGAGCGATGAAAAAAAGGCTGAGAGGCCTTTGGTTATTCCGAAGGGAGCGAAGCCCGGGACCGTTAGTTTCATATACAAAATAACAGGAGCGGGTTACGTTACAGAGGAATTCAAGGCTGTTGCGGTTTTATTCTGTCTTGCTGAGCAAAATGGTCAGCTTTTTGTGGGCACTGGTAATAATGCTGAGCTTTTCAGTATCGAGCCGGCGACGGAACAGCAGGCGATTGTTTATGAGGACAAAAAGGCATCCCAGATAACGGCGGTGGCTGTTTTGGGTGATGAGGTTTATTTAGGCACGGCGAATCCTGCGAAGCTGATAAAGCTGAGCAAAAAATTCTCCGCGGAGGGTACGTACAGCTCTGATTTAATCGATGCGGGCCAGCCTGCACGTTGGGGTAAGCTTCAAATCGAAGCTGAAATACCTTCCGGCTGTAAGGTGCTGGCTGCGTGCAGGAGCGGCAACGTCAAAGACGTCAATGATTCGAGCTTTTCGCAATGGAGCGAACCGGTTGAGGTCAAAGAGCCGATTGAGCTTGACTGTCCGGTCGGCAGGTTCTGTCAGTATAAGCTTGTTATTCAAAGCCCTGACGGCAAAGAAAGTCCGGTTGTGCGGGAAATAGCCGTTGCCAGTACGGTCCCTAATCTTGCTCCGAAGGTCGAATCTGTCGAAGTAAGCCGACTTGAGGGGGCCGGCAAAGAGGGTGTTTTTAAGATAGAGTATAAGGCCGAAGATGAGAACAGCGATAAACTGATTTATAAAATTGATTTCAGGAAAATCGGCAGAAGTAACTGGATTGAGATTGAGGATGAGACCG
>CAYNDE010000066.1:0-9098 GCA_964395535.1 uncultured Pirellulales bacterium | reverse complement strand
ATCAAGTGCGGAATGACAAGTTGAAAAAGTGAAACTTATTTAATAGAAACGGCACAGGGTCTTTCAAAGAACCTCATCAACTACATACTGTGCACAGATAAATATATCAATCCCAACCGCACAAGATAACACAATAAGCCTGAAGAACGTCAATCGCCGCTGCACTCCCGCCATAAAAAACAAAATACCCGTCGCAATCGCACCGAGTATATACATCCTCCCCGACTCTACAAACAACCTTGCGTAATCGGCTCCCAGCCCTAAAAAGGTTTGAAAATATTTGCTCGCCAGAAGTAATGTCACTATCGCAAGCGACAGCATCGCAATCACAGCGGCGAGAATCCATTTTCTGTCGGATGCGCCCGCCAGCGACAGGCCGTCGATACCCGCACCGGCGATTACAGAAAGACAAACAGCCGCTATCGAAAACCACATAAAAGGACTGACCGACAGAACCGGTGCATAAACGCTGGCGATTACACTCGCAATAATAATTGCAATCGTCCCAAGACGCCTTGCTTTTATCAGCATCGCACAACCGATAATCAAAGCTGCAATAGGTATATGATAAAAGCCGATAAGCACCAGTCCCCGCTTCGCCGCAACCAAAGCTGATAATAAGCTAACTAAATCAATCGCCTCTATCGAGACATTTTTAGCTGCAGGGTAAAATCGAAGATACTGTGCCGCCTGAAAAAAAACAATTACCGCAGCGAAGGGTAGTAAACTTAAAACTGCCCGCAAGGCTCTCAATTTCCCCCTGGGCCACAAGCCCGCAGGCAAAAAAAACCACGGGATACTCGCCGCAAGAACCGATGCCGCCGGATGATAACCCGCCTGGCCGAGCATAAAAGGCCCGAACGCGTAAATCGCTCCCGCAAAAAATGAGCCGAAAAACGACCTCGTCCACCGCCTGCTCAAAACAAAACAGCCCACAGCTCCGGCGACAGCACTCACGACAAGTGCGTATTGAAATCTGTCGAATCTTTCAAAGTAAGGCTGATAAAGATAAACAGCAAAAGCAAAATATATCAACGCCGCCGTTATAAACTTAATGAATTTGTATATCATTAAATTTCTTCCAAATGAATTGAAACTTACTTTTTAGAGACTCGTTATCATCAAAAAGAAATTATATTATTCTATAACACCGATTCTTTTGGGTGGCCAATATATCTTGTATGCTCTGCCAATCAAATTAGAATTCGGCACAGACCCGTAAAACCTGCTGTCGTAACTATTTTTACTATTGTCGCCAAGCACAAAAAAATGACCCTCAGGAACTGCGTAAGGATTTACTTCAGAACCATTGCCCACCGATTCATACTCAATATTATCTATAGAACTAAGATTTACTTTTAAACCGTTGATATAAACTTTTTTATTCTTTATTTCAACGGTCTCATTTTCAGTGGCTATGAGTCGGCTGGCATACGGAGTGTCCGGTTCAACGGGTGACCTGAAAATAACAACGTCACCTCTTTTTATGTCGTATTTATCATACTTTTTGCACAATAAACGGTCTGACGATACTAAAGTCGGACTCATTGACCCTGTGGAAATTCTGAAAGCTTCTACTAAAAATTCTTTAATGATAAGGCCGCTATAATCCAATAAACCGAAACCAAAAATTGTTATGGAAATTATTAAAATCATCTTTTTGGTTTTCTCACGGTGTATGGGTGAGAAAAAATAAGCGTGATAGCATACACATGATACAAATATAGCGTCTAATCCAATTAAAAAAATGGGCACTTCTTTTCTGCACAAAAATATTATTACAGAAATTATAATAAAAATAGTACCCCAGAGTCGTTTTTTAACATATATCTGGCCAAGCCCGGGTATTATTGATGTGAGAAAAACAGCCAGCCACGCATCCTTATTTTCCTTTCTTGAAATCTCGTTATCGGCCGCGTTTTTTAACTTCGCACATCTATGAGCGTCAAAAAGATTCCAGATAGCAATAACACTCAGAAGTAAAAAAAGGCTTGCCCCAATTATTATATTACCTTTATCGCTAAACAAAAACCAATAAGAGATGAATATAAGTAATATTTCCAGAAGTATTAAAATAATTCCTCTAACTATTTTTCCGGAGTAAATCTGCCCTACACCTATAAATAGTCGTGATAAAACTACCGCAAGCCATGGTTCTTTGGAAATGTTATAGCTTCCTTCATCCATCTCTATCTCAAGACCTTAATATCAGGCCTTTATTAAACAGAAAGCCAAACTCTTTCGAAACAGGCAGCAGAAAACCTGTTTATTCATTTAACCATATTGAATTAACTATCGACTATTTTTAATCTACTTGTATCCCCGGGTCAACTTCAATCGTCGTCATCTTCATCCCAATCGTCATCTTCGTCGTCGGCATAATTTTCGTCTTCATCTTCATCTTCGTCAACCGCTTTGATTTTATCCTGCTCCTGCTCAACAAAGCGTCCGTCCGGCGTCAGAAGCAATTCCTGACTGCTTTCGCCTTTCTGGAATTTGACCTCGTAGAGTATCATCGTCTTTTTCTCAAACGTCAGCCTGGTATCTTCGCCGGCGGCTTCCCACGACGCTTTCAGGACCGCAGTGGGTACGTTTCCGGTCCGCATCTCTTCCTCGATTTCCACCAAATCGCCAGTTGACGTCACCAGACAATCTATGTTTCTTCCGTCAGGGCTCTTCCACGAAGCCTCATAGAAAGTGTGACCGTACTCGATTTCTTCTGCAAACTCGGTGATTTCGGCTCCGCCTGCCTGCTTCTTAAGAGCCGCCAGGGCTGCAGCGGGGACCTCGGCCTCTGTCACCTGGCGCTCGCTTTCACCCATTTCAACTGCCTCGGAAGAATTCTTTTTCTCGTCTGCTTCATTACTTTTTACAGCGTATGACACTGCACAGAACATAATCCCAAGCAAAACCGCAATCATAATCAATTTCAAGTATCGCCATCTCATCTTAAATCTCCTTCATTAAAAAGTGATAAAATATTTTGCCTATCGCATCCCGTAATCCAACATCGAATGTCGCCTGTCCGCCGAAGTCTCGACGAAGGCGGAAGTATCGAGCATCTTACTTTCTCAATTTTTTAACACCACTCTCCCGGCACCGCTTGTAATTCTGCCGACTTTACAGACCTTCTCGCCGTAACGGCCCAGCTTTTTCGATATCGAGTCGGAGAAATCCTCGGCAACAATCAAAACATACCCGATACCCATATTAAATACTCTGTACATCTCAGCCTCTTCTACCGGGCCTTTATCCTGCAGGAATTTAAACACCTTCGGCACAGCCCAGCTCGATTTCTGTATTGCAGCGTCACAGCTTCTCGGCAGGATTCGCTCGATATTACCCGCCAGCCCGCCGCCGGTAATATGAGCCATACCGTGCACGATTTTTTTGACCTTGTAGCCGCTCAAAAGTTTTACCATCGCTCGAACATAAATCCGCGTCGGCTCCAGCAGCACCTCACCGAGCTGAGCACCATCCAGCTCGTCTATCCTGTCGGTCATCTTCAGATTGTTCGCCTTGAAACAGATATTGCGAACAAGCGTATAGCCGTTACTGTGCAGCCCGCTCGATGCCAAACCCAAAATCACGTCACCTTTTCGAATATTTTTGCCGGTTATGATTTTCCTGCGCTCGACGACGCCGACGGCAAAACCCGCCATATCGAAATCGTTTTTCTTATATGTGTCCGGCATCTCCGCAGTCTCACCTCCCAGAAGGGCACAATCCGCCATCCTGCAGCCTTCAGCCACGCCTTTAACCATCTCTGCCACCACTTCAGGTTCAAGCTTATTGACCGCAAGATAGTCGAGAAAAAACAAAGGCTCAGCTCCCAGTGTCAGCATATCATTGACGTTCATCGCCACCAAATCTATTCCGACCGTATCGTATTTGCGCATCATCGCTGCGAGCTGCACCTTGCTGCCGACCCCGTCTGTGCACGCTGCGAGCACCGGCCTTTTATAATTTTTCTTGAACAGCCGCTCGTCGTAGTCCAGCCGAAAAAGACCCGCAAAACCGCCCGGCAAATCCATCACTCGAGGCCCGAATGTACCCGCCATAGACGACTGAATTTGCTCGACCATCCGGTCGTTGGCTTCGATACTTACCCCCGACTGTTCATAGCTTACAAATTTACTCATTTACATCAGGCAAATCATCAAACATCTGCATCTGGTAACGTTCCATAGTAAATTTATTGACCGCAACATCAACAGGTATCTTATATCTGCCGTTCCAGCAGGCTGTGCAGTAGCAGTCATCCTCCTTACATGCACAGCCCAAAAGCCCTTCAAGTGACATATAGCCGAGACTGTCAACTTCGAGAAATTCTCTTATCTGCTCTAAGCTGCGGTTGTTCGCAATCAGCTCTTCCTTCGTCGGAAAGTCAATCCCGTAATAACAGGGAAACCTTAAAGGCGGACAGCTCACACGCATATGGATTTCTCTGGCCCCCGCCGCTCGAACTGCCCTTATCTTGCCCTTGGTCGTCGTACCGCGGACTATCGAGTCATCAACAACGACGACACGTTTACCCTCCACAGCCTCTCTTACAACCGCCAGCTTCAATTTCACCTGAAGCTCACGCAGCTTCTGGTCGGGAGATATGAAAGTCCTGCCGACATAGTGACTTCTTACAAAACCCATATCAAAAGGTATTCCGCTGCCCTGCGAATAGCCCACCGCAGCCGACGTCCCCGAATCTGGTATCGGTATCACAACGTCCGCTTCCACAGGGTGTTCTTTCGCGAGCCGCTTGCCGAGTTTCTTTCTGAACTCGTGTACATTCTCACCGAAAAACATGCTGCTTTGCTTTGCAAAGTATATGTGCTCAAACAAACAGTGCGCCGTACTGACCGTTCCCGGCTCGACAAAATACCTGCTGCTCAGACCATCTTTATTAATGGTAATTATCTCACCGGGCTCGACCTCGCGAAGAAATTCGGCACCTATCGCATCAAAAGCGCAGCTCTCGCTTGCAACCACGTAACTACCCTGTTCTGTCTTTCCCAGGCATAACGGGCGAATTCCATAAGGGTCACGGGCAGCTTCAATACGGTCATTGTATAAAAACAAAAGACAATACGCACCCTGAAGATGATTCAAAACGTGTGCCAATGGGTCCGGTTTACTAACATGAGTCGGCTTAGCCATCAAATGAGCGATTATCTCTGTATCGGATGTCGATTTGAATAAGCTGCCGTAAGCTTCATATTCATCGCGGAGAAGGCTCGCATTTATCAGATTACCGTTATGCGCGATAGCCAATTGCCCACGCGAATACTCAGTCAAAAAAGGCTGACTATTAATAGGATTGGATGAGCCGCTGGTCGAATACCTCACATGCCCTATGGCCGCGGGATTAGCGAGCCTCTCCAGAACTCTTTTGCTGCTGCGAAATACTCTTGCAACCGAACCCATACCCGTATAGCACTGAACACTCTCACCGTCACTCGACGCTATACCAGCCGATTCCTGCCCCCTGTGCTGCAGGCTGTATAGACCGAAATATGTCTTGTTGACCGCATCTTCGTCACCAAAAATACCGAAAAGCCCGCAACTTTCTCTCTTTTCCGAACCCATCAAAAACTCCGCTAACCACCTTTATCCGAAAATAAGCTGACCATTAACACAACATCATAGTTTCATCATTAAGTAGTGTAGCCGACCCGCCCGGACAAGTCAATTCAAACTCGCCTACAGGTGAGATTCTTTATTCAGCAGGACACAGAAAATCCGGAACCCGCTGTACCTTTCCATCCGAATTTATGCACGCCAGCACGCTCGTACCCTCTGCCAGAACCGCCGAATCGCTGCATCGCGTAAGTTTATAGCTGTGTTCAATCTTACTTGCCGTTACCTTTGTACAGCCGGTCCAAAGCTCGAGCTTCTCATCATACCTTGCCGGCTGACGGTATCTTATATTCAGCTCTGCCATCACAAAAAATATACCCGCCGCCTCAAGGTCTTTATACGCAACCTTATTAACTCTTAGCAGCTCCGTCCTGCCCATCTCGAACCAGATCGGATAAACGCTGTGATGAACCACGCCGCCCTGGTCCGTCTCACAGTAACGCGGCACAATCGTTATTGTTTTGCTGTCAATAGTAATACGCTGCGGAAAGTCCATCTCTATATCAAAAAGTATTTCTCAGGCTGCTACGCCATTTTACCCCTTGAAATCAGCATAAAAAGCAGCACACAAAGTATTATAACAACACACAAGCTGCCTTTCAAACAGATTGTCAAATTCCAACAGGACCAAAATGTAAATATGAAAATAAACATTGACCCTTGAATTCTTTTATGAAATAATTATTATTTGCTTTTAAAACAATATATTATGTATTTCAAGTAAGCATCATCTTTCATTGATGCTGCAGGTAGTTTTATTTGTCGAAAGGAGTTTATTATGAAGACCTATTCATTCAACTTGGCTTGTATTATAGCGTCCGTTCTTATCTTTGTTTGCGGATGTTTGGAGGAAGAAAAAGTACCAACCGAGATGCCGACTGTTTCCGAAACCGTTCCTGCCGCTGAAAGTAAACCTGAAACCGTCGAGCCGCTAACTCCCGTCGTGACCGAAAAGAAAGCCGCTAAACCTGAAATTACTATCGAGCAGGAACCAGCCCCAAAAATCCCTGAGGGCTCAGACGTTGTCGTTACCGTGAATGGAACCGTTATTACAAGAGCTCAACTGAACGAGCAGGTTCAGCCAATCATCGACTACAGAGAATCAATGCAGCAACAGGTCACCCCCTCAATGCGCGAGCAATACGAAAGCCAAACGCTCAGTAACATGATAACTGAGATTTTGTTTGATGAACAGGTAAAGGCGAACAACATAGAATTTACCGAACAGGATGTTGATAACTATATTATAAGTATAATTCAAGCCTCAGACCCGAATATGACTCTGGAAGATTTTAAATCTCAAATAGAAGCACGCGGCACCGACTTCAATCAACTGAAAGAAGGGACGAAAAAAAGGCTTATGATGATAACACTTCTGGAGATTTACTATCCCGGCGAACTTGATATCTCACAGGAAGAAGCCAAAAAATTTTACGATGAAAACCAGAGATTCTTCCAAAAGCCTGAGACGGTAAGAGCAAGCCACATCCTTATAAAACCTGACGAAACAGACCCGAACAATATCGAGCAGGCCAAGGCAGCCGCAAAACAAAAGGCGCAAAACATCCTCGAACAGATCAGAAACGGAGCCGATTTCGCCGAAATGGCAAAAGCCTACTCCGATTGTCCTTCGGCAAGCAGCGGCGGCGACCTCGGATTCAATCAGAGGGGACAATGGATACCAGAATTCTCAGACGCAGCCTTCAGCCTCCAGGTCGGCCAGATTAGTGACGTAGTGGAAAGCTCATACGGTTTCCACATTATAAAAGTAACCGGCCGCCAGGATGCCAGCGTGGTTTCTTTCGATGAGGCTGAAAATAATATTATAAAAGTCCTGCAGTCGCAAAAACAGCAGAGCCTTATCCCCCAGATGATTGAAAAAATGAAAGAAGATGCCGAAATAGTATATCCTCCGGATTCCACATTGAGGGCTTTTCAGCCGACAGCATCACGCATAAGACAGGGCACAAATATTATTAGACAACCGGCACAAACAGACGCTAATAATTGAAAAATGTAACACGGGTTTCCAGCAAGTGTCGTTTAGCAGTCGCCTGAATTTATCTCGGCGTAGCGCAGCGAAGACGGACGGCGACCATTTACTTCATTATTCCTTGTTCGATATTCGGTATTCGTCTTTTGCCCTCCGCCCTTTGTATTCTGTTTTTTACCGCAGCCGACATCGCCTGTATCTATTCTCTTCTGAATACCGCTACGATGTTTTCAACATCGACGACAAACAGCCGGTTGTCACCCTCGAAATCCACCGGTATCGCCCCCTTCGGATTGAACAGGACCTTATCATACCGGCGGAGCGGTATTTCAGGCGTATTTTCCACCTCGGCTGAAACCGTTACTATCCTTCCTGTTATGGTTGGAATCTCTATATTGTCCGGCAGTTGAATCCCGCCTTTGGTCTGCTTTTTATCCTCATCCTTGCGAATCAGGACCCTTTTACCTATCGGTTCAACCGTCTCGAACGTATCGTTTTTTGCTTTTGTCTTGCCCATCTCAAAATAAACCTTCTTTACTATATTATACCCGCTGTCTGAGAGTTTGTTTAAATATCTTTTTTTATTCCTTGAACCACTGATTTGCCCGCTAAAAGGCGGGATTTCGCCATAGGCGGACATGGATTCAAAGCCAATTTCAGTGAAAAACGAAGATTACCTGCAAAAATCAAGCCTGAAATTTCCGATTTTGGCCAAAAATTCAATTATTCTAAAAAGCCGCAGCTTTCCGATATATAAAGTTATGGAAATAGAACTGAACGAAAAGCTGAAAACGAAATTATGTCCGTTTTGTGCCGAAGTCATTCAGCAGCAGGCTGTTAAGTGCCGGTTTTGCGGCGAAATCTTAAGTCCGGACCGCATAAGAGCCGTCGAAAAAGCCGTTACGCCAGCCGAGCCGGGCAGCAATGAGAGAATCTTGTATGCGGGCCGGCCTTCACTCTGGGCGATGACAGGAGCTTGTATCAAGGCATTTATTGTCCTCGCATTTGCATATTTTCTCATAAAGTACCCGCTCGAAAATCTGCCGCTTTTCACAGAGGCCAAAGCCGAGAGTCTCGTACCTTCGGATACTTATAGCGGTTACGAATCTGAAAGTTATACCTCTGCCGAAAACGCCACAGCCGCTAATTACGGGATGTCGGCCGAAGCTGAGAATCCGCGACCTGTCGCACGCTCGTCGAAGCCTTTTTATATCATTGAGCTTACAGCAGGTCAGATTGCAGCTATCTCGAAGTATCGTATTATTTTCGGTGTGGGCCTGTGCATATTTGTTCCGCTTGTCCTTTTTTACAAGGCCTTTAAGCTGAAAATGATGCATTACGAGGTTACGCCGGAACGCATTGAGTTCAGCAGAGGCATTTTAGACAGGAAAGTTGACAATATTGATATGTTCCGCGTCATTGATTTGAAGATGCGCAGGTCACTGCTTGACTGTATTGTCGGTGTCGGCAC
>CAYNDE010000065.1:0-9116 GCA_964395535.1 uncultured Pirellulales bacterium | reverse complement strand
TCAATGGAAAAATAATTTTTTATTTAACCGCGGATATCGTAGATTTGCACGGATTAGATTAGCGGAGAAAAAGGAGTATAAAGAACAAGCAAACCTCGCTTTTAATTGAAATTTACTTCTACACGGTGCGGATCTTATAAATTAACACAAGTTAATTTTATCACTTAAAACACGAATGTTGCGCTTTGTCTGTTGTATGATTTTCATTATTGGATGATACTCATTAACAAAATGGCTATGGATATAGCAAAACAGTTTGGTAAAAATGTCAGAAAATATCGGGTCGTGCGGAAATTATCGCAAGAGGAATTGGCAAACAGAGCGGAATTGCATAGAACTCAAATAACCCTTATTGAAAGCGGTAAGCGCTGCCCTCGTTTAGATACTATCTACAAACTTGCAACAGCACTAAATATTAAACCTGAGAAGCTGCTGCCAGACCATAAATAAATGATGCGATACGCTGAGATGGATCTCTAAGAAATCATTGCCCAATGAAATAAGAGGTTATATTAGAAATCAAGCTGATGACGTAACAGAAAAAAAGAAATATTTTAAAAGAAGGAGTGATCACTATATCTTGAAAAATTCTGGAAGCTTTAATGTATTGGACAAAAAAACAAATTCATAAGAGATTAGTAGAAATTAAAGCGAAAGGATTTTTGCATATCCCCAAGGACATGTACCGAACGGATGAGGGTGTAATTGGACAGATACTCGAAAGAGAATTTGAAATAAAAGAGAATAACGTTAGTGTTCGCGATCTAGGTTCTTTCGAGCTAAAAGGAATGAGGAAAAAATCAGGTACTATTACCCTTGGTCATAAGACAACCGATGCCGGATTATCACCTATTGAGGTGTTTGAAAAATTCGGATATATAAAACCATCAAAACGAGAAGAATCGGTCCTTAAGAAAAAGTTGTTTACAACAGTAAAGTCTAAGCCAAACAACCTGAGTTTATATCTTGTTCCAGAAAGCGACACTCGTATAAATATGCTTTATCGCTCAGAGTTTATATGCTCGTGGGACTTATCCGAGTCATTGGAGAAGATTAATGCAATACTGTTAGTATTAGCAGAAACAAGGGGTAAGACAGCATCGAGGGATGAATTATTTCATTTTACAGATGCTTATCTTATACAAAACCTTAAGCCCCTTTCAGCTCTTGTAAGTTCAAATATCATTGTGATCGATTTCTGTATCGATAAGCGAGTTGATAGCAATCGATTACCACACGACCGAGGGCCGCATATACGAATACCAAAATCTAAAATCTTTGATGCGTATGAATTTAACGAGAAGATTTTATGACAATCCGATATCAACAATATTACTTAATTTATACAAAACTATGATGGAGGTCGCCAAAAATCAAGCAAGTATTCAAAAGTAACGCCCATTGTTATGTAATTGCTCGGCCAACCAAATATTCCTATTTGATTTACAAGATTGGTTCTATCCCAGATAATAATATTACGCAACTCATAACCTCGACACCTTAATTCTTCGACTAATGATACATGAATAGTTATTCTTTTATTTTCCCACCACATATCCGGAATATTAATAACACAATGAGCTTTTGGTCGAAGTAAAGGAAGCAGACTTTCGAAGATATCACCCATAGCTTCTGAATATTTTTTTAATTCCAATGTACCTAAATCTCTGGGATCCTGCGAATATTGCTCAATCTTATTAAGTTGTCCATTATCTCTATTACGCCTTGATTTATTCTTTCGTTTCCGATTAAGCAAATTAGCATAAGGTGGTGATGTCCAAATTAAAGAAATGGAATCTTTGTCAATATATTCAGATATATTCCTTGCATCGTCTTGAATGGCAATTTGCTGAGATTTGTTAAACATGTTATTGTTTTGGGACAATCTTTTGTTGCAAAGATCAATATAAGACGCCTGCAGGTCGAATCCGATACAATTTCTATTCAGGTCGTTAGCTGCAATTAATGTTGTTCCACTTCCAACGAAAGGGTCAACTACTAATTCGCCTTGATGGGTAAAAAGCTCGATTATTTTTTTAGAAAGTGAAATTGGGAACGTGGCAGGATGAACAGTCTTATCTCTTATATCCCTGCCCTCGTAGTAAAACTGCCATACGCCCAACTGGTTTTTCAGCCATTCCTTTGCAGATAGGCAATTTATATGATTTGGTTTACAATCGCAATTGCGTTCATAATTAATATTTATAATTTTCTTTGAACTTTTCTGTAATTCTATCGTCTTTTTCGCAGTTGGTTTTATTCTTTCCTCATCACACTTATCTTGTTCTATTTGTTTAGTGTTGTTTTTATCATTACCATTGTAGGGAATAATTTCATAGGTTCTTTCTCGAACACGGTTAATAGTAATCTTTTGGCCTGGAGATATTTCATGAATTGCTATGAATTTTTTGACCCAAGATCGATTACGGAAAATCCACCTTGGTTTATCAGTTTTGTTATTTGTTGGAATGTCTGTTTTAATAACACCTTTTAGCCCTTCGACTTGTAAAGTAATAGGTTTTCCTATACCTTTTGACACTGACGAAGCACCAAACGCGTCAGCGGGGAAAAAATCTTTTCCACAAGAACGCAGATTAATATTACCATATTTGCGGGCAGCAGACGTAATTTCAATAATCCTTGATTCCATTCGAAAACATCCTTTTAAAAAAGCTGATTATAAAGAACTTAATCGATTTTTCAAAACGTGTTTTACAATAAAGAAACTGGCAAAAATCACTGTTAAACAGAAAGTATAATGTAGGATTATCGGGAAATAGCGGGGAGATGTCAAGGGAGAGTTTTGCTGAAAGACAGCATATAGCAGTTATCAGTTAAGGTATAGTGTATAGATTCCACGGGCAAGATGCCCGTGGTACTACTCCTCCCACAGCCAGTTATTTATGAAAAGTTGCAGGTCGGCGGGATTGATTTTGCCGTCCCGGCTGATATCTTCGTGCAATAAAATACCTTCATCTAACCAAAGCTCCGCTAAGAAGCCAAAATCAGCGAAATTCACAATACCGTCGATATTAAAATCGGCTATGTTGCCGGCATTCGAAGGCGACAGGCTCGCCTGCGATGTACCGCCGTACGCACCCATATTTATTCGTTTTCCGTGCGGCCATAACTCGTCACGCCAATTTGCGCTTGGGTCGCCGGCGTCTATACAGGGGCTGTTAACATCATCGCTCACCCACCCTAAGGTGTTTGCATCCCATCGGCCTATCTTTGATTTGAGGTGGAAATCGCCATCGTTCGGTTCGGCAAGTAAAGGGTCGTCGCCGATATTGCCAAGGCCGCCATAAGCACCAGACCAATTCTGGACACAACAGTAGTTTATAGCCAGCTCATCGCCATATATTTGTGATGACTCATTGGCTTCGTTTACGTCGGTATTATTCCAGAGAATGCAGCTCGTAAAAACCGGAGCACTGCCGGGGACATTAAAAATACCGCCTCCAAAAGTTTCGGCTGAGTTGCCAAAAAACGTACAGTTGGTAATAATCGGTTCGGCGGAGCTGCTGTTGTTTGCAATAGCGCCGCCGGCGGCGGCTGAGTTGCCGCTGAAGATGCAATTTACAAAGACCGGCTCGCTCGTCAGGCCGTTGGAAACGGCACCGCCGGATACGCCCGCTCTATTTTGCGAAAATCTGCAGCCTGTTATCGCAGGTGCACTATCATCCAAATTATGCATAGCCCCACCTGAGTCGTTCGCCGTGTTGCCAACAAAGTCGCAATTTTCCAGAACCGGGCTGCTGCTGTATTCATTGGCTATACCTGCGCCGGTTACAGAGTTGTTATCTTCGAATACACAATCGAGCAGTGAGGGATTACTCGAAAGGACGTTGTACATCCCGCCGCCCATATCAGCGTCGTTGTCTTTGAAAATACAATTAATTACCTGCGGGCCGGCTGCACAATTAAACATTCCACCGCCCTCTACTGCTTTATTATTATGGATGCAGCAGTTCTTTACAGTCGGGCTGGCGGTGTCATTAATCATCCCGCCGTTTTTTGCAGCGGTAATGAAAAGGCCGTCCAAAACCGCGCTTGAGTCGATAAAGAAGCCGGCAACAACATAATCGCTGTTATCATCGAAGTTCACAAAGTTCGGCTCGTCGTCGCCGTTCAAATCACCGCTGAGGATGGTTTTATAAATTTGATAATCGCGCTGCTGGAGAGCAGAGCCGCCGGGTGGAAAACCGCCATAAATAGCGAGGTTATTTAAGAGCTCAAACGCCTCGAATGTATCACCGCCGGGCCCGGCTGGTTTATATGTGCCTTCAGCTATGTGGATTTGCCTGACTATGTCGGAATGCTCCGCGGCGAAACTTATGGCCGGCTTAAGGTCAGTAAAAGCATGAATCCAGGCCGAGCCGCTATTTGCGCCTGTGGCATTGGCATCGACATAAATCGTTGACGGTATTTCAGTATTATCTTCTTCAACGGCGTAAACAGTTACAGATGGAATTTCCGCAGCACTAATTACCAAGACAGCCTGGCCGTCAAAAAAGTCGCCGTCTTCGGCAGCGGCGAGCTCAACGATTTGCGGCTGATAATAATTACAAGGATCGAAAATCAACAGGCTTCCGGATTCAATCGTAATGTCAGGGTCTCCCGATTCAACGGCTACGGTAACGTCGATTTGCCCAGCCGGTTTGACCGCCAACGCTACTGTGAATTCAGCAGTATCATCCTCAGGCACGATTATAGTATTCGATTCCAATAAAAAACACTGCTTGGGACCTTCATACGCTCCCATATCAATAATAGGCGGCTGACAACAGCCGGTATCATTGACGTCAATCTCATCGATAAACCGCTCGCCACCATCAAGGTCGGTTACTATCGAAAGTGGAACAGCTGTATTATCACCGGCATCAAGGCAGGGTGAATATTCCGAAAGTCTGAGGTTGTCGTCCTCTGTCCCTGCTATATTATCGATACCATCGGAATCGATAAAAAGCGGGTCTATATTAAGATTATGCTCTCCGAGCAACGACTCATCGAGGGACTGAATGCAGCAGTAATTTACATCGAGGACATCGGCCTTAACCTGTGCGTTCATATCCTGAACGCCATCGACTGAATTTCCCCAGAGAATACTGTTGGTTAAAACTAACGAACTCTTTGCAGTGCTGGCAATTCCCCCGCTGTCGCAGTCGGCGGTGTTAGCGCTAAAGGTACAGTTTATAACCTGCAGGTCACTGCCTTCATTATATACCGCTCCTCCGCAATCATAGTTTGCCGTATTTCCGCTGAACAAACAGTTGACCAGTGTCAAATCACTTTTTTCGCCATAAATTCCCCCGCCGTAGCAAGAAGCAAAGTTGTTGATGAAAGTGCAGTTTGTCAGTTCTGTGACGCTGTACGTACTATGAACGGCACCGCCGCTTTCAAGGGAATAATTATCAATGAAACTGCAATCACTTATTAAACAAGTAGAATCGTACATATTCGCAACAGCAGCGCCGCCGTAAAAGAACGGCCCGGAAAGCCAGATTTCATTTTCTATGAAAGTGCAATTTTCCAGAACCACAGAGCTGTTATTGACATTAAATACCGCACCGCCTAAAAACGACGCAGAGTTGGCCAGGAAAATACAATTCATAATCTTCGGGCTGCTGTTATCACATTTTATTGCACCTCCCTCATAGACGGCGTAACCTTCTGTAATAGTAAAACCGTCGAGGATGCTAAACTGGTTCTCCCCATTTTGGAAATAAAAGCCCCGACGGTACAGACCAAATTCACCCTCGCAGTCGATAGTACAATTATTCGGGCCATTAGCGCTTCTTACGGTAATCGCATAACCTCTAAAATCAATATCTCTGTTACCCTCTCCGGTATATACGCCGTCAGATACTGTTACGATATCACCATCCCACACGCTGTCGATAGCCTGCTGAATTGTATTAAAATCAGCGGGCACAAAAACTTCTGTTATCGGCAAGGTGCTAAAGGTGTAACAATTCGCGTCGTTATCGTCGCGCGTACTGTTGCCGGCGATATCATTAACATCTATCACAAAATAATACTGACTTTCACTATCAAGACCATTTATTCTCACGGCATGTGTACAGCTTAAAGTCGCATTGTCGTCGGCTTCGATATTTGGCTCACCACAGGTAAAACCATATTGTACGCTTGCTGTTGTCTGCTCATCCGTTTCAAACTCGATAATCGCTCCGCCTGAACCAATCCTGGTCACATTAACATCCATCACAACAGGCGGTACACAATCAGAGGTAGCTGTATCAGTAACGGTTGCAGGATTGCCTGTTCCGTCATCAGCATCAAAATAAATCGCGCCAAAGATATCATAATCGGATAACTGTAAAATCCCGTCCAGAGGATTCGGCCCACCGGCAGCCGGCCAAATTGAGCCTACAAAAGAGCCCGGCTTTTCAGGCTGTTCCACAAGGTTCACTGTTTCAAAATCACCGGAATCCGTAACGATGCTGATTATATGAGAGCCCGTATGCGCAAGGTCATAATCGCCTAACCTTATTTGAATTTGGCCTTGGCAGGAATACAGACTACTGTCAAAACATACCCTTCCTTCTGAAGGCCGAGCATCATTTAAGGCATTAAAAATGTTAATTCTTTTATCACTAAGACATATCCCATCATCAATTTCGTCGCCCGTATTCACAATCAAATTATACACATCATCAATTGATAATGTAGGATTGGCCGACAGCAGAAGCCCGCACGCTGCCGCGACATGAGGACAGGCCATAGATGTGCCTGAAGCGATAGAGGTATAGCCGTCGTAGTTCTTACCTACATACCTGGTTGCAGGCCGCAGTGACAAGATATCTACACCCGGCGCCGCAACATCGACTGATTCGCCATAGCTTGAAAAAGACGCCTTATCGTCATTCGAGGTGGTAGCGGCGACAGCAATGACATTTTCACAAGCTGCCGGATATGAAATTATATCTGAATTATCGTTTCCTGCCGCTGCAACGACAATCACGCCCTGGCTGTTGGCATAATCGATGGCATCTTTCAAAGTCCGCGAAGCATAATCACCTCCCCAGCTATTTGATATAACCTCTGCTCCGTTTTCGACGGCGTAATAAAATGCTTCTGCAGCGTCATCAACATCTCCCTGACCATACCTGTCGAGGAACTTAATGGACATTATTTTGGCGTTCCAGCAGACGCCCGTAATATCCAGGCCATTGTTCGGGTCCGCTGCAATTATTCCAGCGCAATGAGTACCATGGCCATGGTCATCGTCAGGGTCGCCGTCATTATTGAAAAAATCATATCCGTATATATCATCGACATAACCATTGTCATCGTCATCAACTCCTGCGCTGCCGTTTAACTCGGCGTCATTAAACCATCTGTTGAGCTGGAGGTCTCTGTGGTTGTAATAAACTCCCGTATCAACCACTGCAATAATAACATCTGACAGACCGGTGCTCACAGACCAGGCCTGTGGAGCATCGATATCACAGTCGGGTGTTCCGGGCGGAGGATTATAGCTGCCGCTCTCAGGGTACATCTGGCCGGTGTTATCCAAAGCCCACTGCAATGGAAAAAGGGGGTCATCGGGAACAAGGCTAATCGATACAATATAATTCAGCTCTGCGTATTCGATGTCCGGGTCTTCGTTGTATTCGGCCAATAATTCTTCGAGCGATTGGCCATGCTCTAACTGAACTTCGAGTTTATATATCCTGTCAAGTTCAACAGCCTTTGCCTGCAGCTTTGCGCGCTTGAGCCTTCGAAGCCGCCTTTGCTGCGATATGCTTAATGTTCCCAACTGTCTTTTCTGCAAAGCTTCTAATTGCCGACAATTCTGCTCAAATTCGGGAAAAAGGCTTTTAATTTTTTTAACCTTGAGCCTGTCCTTTTTTTGCTCAAAAGAACTGCTCAACCAAACCTGGTCAGGTTTTGTGCCTGCGAGCAACTCTGTTTTAATCTGGTCGGCTGCCGGCTTTCTGAATTTAACAAGCAACTCATTCGGAACGCATCGATTCGATGATAAAAAGTGTGTGCCTTGTGTAAGACTAACTGATTCAACAGATGAATTCTGCGACTTAAGCTCTTCGACTGCTCGGGCGCCAAATAGAGTACAACTGATGCACAATGCTAAAACTACGTTCGCCACCCACCTGCCTGCCATTAGTAACCTCTAACAGTGAAAACCGAAACTACTCTCCCGCACTCAAAACACTACATTATACACTAAAAAACCTCTTCTGGCAAGCAAATTCTGTCACCTTTACCTTATTTAGTCAATGCTGCAAGTAAATAAGACATCAACACTTAAACCAGCACAGGCTGTAAAAAAAGCTAAAAGAAGAAAATTAAAAAAGTATGACATTATATTTATAGGACTGAAGCATTAAACCAGATTATATAACGAAATTGCTCTGTAGAAAATAAACTTGTCCAACTGTCATTCCGCACTTGATGCGTAATCCAAGCCTTAAAAAAATGGATTCCCGCCCGCCTCTCGGCGAGGCCGAGGGCTTGCGCGGGAATGACAACAGAATTGTTTTTTACAAAGCATAACGCAATATACGATGGCATTTACAAGATTTACAGGCCGATATTCTTTGCTGCAGAACAAAAAAATCGAAGATATGGTATAATTAAATCATAAGTAATAAATCGGCTTTGAAAAGCCCATCAACCTAAGTTATAATAATGCTAAAACGTTACAGGTCAGCATCATAGAGCGCATTTATAAACAGCTTACAGGAATAGCTAAAAATGAAGGTTCAGTGCGAGTTGTGTCCGAAAAGCTGTGTTATCGAGCCGGGACAGAGCGGCGACTGCCGGGTCAGAATAAATATCGACGGAGTCCTGCGGACAGTTGTTTACGGTTTTCCCTGCTCAATGCATATTGACCCTGTCGAGAAAAAACCGCTATTTCACTTCCTGCCGGGTACTAATATACTATCCCTTGCTACTGTCGGCTGTAACCTGCACTGCAAAAACTGCCAGAACTGGGAGATATCACAGTGTAATCCGGAAGACAGCACGGCCTCTATGTACGGTCCCGAACAGGTTATCGAGCTTGCCCAGCGTTATGGCTGCCCTTCGGTGGCATATACATATACCGACCCTGTTGTCTATTACGAATATAC
>CAYNDE010000064.1:0-9140 GCA_964395535.1 uncultured Pirellulales bacterium | reverse complement strand
TATCGGTTCCCGACTGAGTATCGTAATCTTCCGCTTCGATTTGTGAATAGGCCGATGATGGCGGTGTATCTCCATAAGCATATAAAGCCATTTCGGACAACTGAATATCACCGGCGCCATTGTTGGCGGTGATATTCAATCGGTAGTACTGGTAAGGCCCCGGTGCTGAAACGGAATACTGCTTTGTCAAAAGACGCGATTCCCAGGATTGTCCGCTTCGAGTATCCAGCGTCGTCCAGTTGGTTCCATCGTTGGAGCCTTGGAATTGCCAATCGCGCGGGTCACGTGTCGGTTCATCATTGGCGCTGGATAAATCATAACGCGTTACAACCCACTTGACACTATTACCAAAATTGTACTGGAGCCAGCCGGTCGAGCCCGCCGAGGAACCCGTAAACCATTTAGTAGCGGTCGTACCGTCGAAGGCTTGTGCAGCGGATTCCGATGGGGCATCCTCCGAACTGGCTGAGGCCGTACCGCCTGTGGCACGATTTTCAAAAGTCGTGCTTGGAATGGCGACTACCGATTGGGAATAGGCGCTTTCATAAGAAGGCTTAACTGATGAAACACGATAATAATAACTTGTTCCATTAGATACATCCGTATCCGTAAAACTGGTCTCGGTCGGTGTTGCAATGAGCGAATAGGGCCCGGTAACCGCAGTCGAACGTTTCAGATTGTAACTCGTTGCCCCCGCGGATGCCGACCAGTTCACCCAGACTTTGGCATTATCCGGCGTGGCCAATAAATCGGCCGGTACCGGCGGCGGTCCATCCAGGGTGGTCGCAGAGACCTCCGTGCTATCTGCACTGTATCCTAAATCATTGCCTGCTGAGACGACATAATAATAGGTCGTATCGCTTGCCAGAGCAGTATCGCTATAATTGACGGAGGTAATATCCGATGCAATTGTTGAATAAGGCCCGCCGCTTTCAGTCCCGCGTTTTACCTTGTAATGCGTGGCTCCCGCACTGGCAGCCCATGTCAGATCGATTCGATTATAACTGATCACCTCCGCGGCGAGATCGGCCGGAGTATCGGGCACTTCAGGAGTCATTTTATAAGATGTACCGGCCTGGGTATCAAATACCGTCAAACCATTTTCATACGTCGCTGTCACCGGCGTACCATCGAGCAACGTCACAGTAAAGGTGCCCTTCAATTTACAGGTCTGGCCAGCAAGTGACTTGATTGTACCCTCAGTTATGTTACCGTCATCCCATGCCATATCAACCTCAAAGCCGCCGCGTGCCTTTAATCCGCTGACTGAGCCTGTCTGAAATGTCACCGTCGGTAAGGCCGGCAATAGTTCGATAAAATCGAGATGCGATTGTAAAAGCATTTCGGCAATACCGGAAGTCCCGCCGAAGTTTCCGTCAATCTGGAACGGCGGATGGGCATCGAACATGTTCACATAAGTCCGTTGCGAATGCAGCAGCAGCTTGAGCAGGTCATAAACGTGATCCCCATCCTTAAGCCGTGCCCAAAGGTTGACCTTCCAACCCAGGCTCCAGCCCGTTGACAGATCGCCGCGTTCAATCAGCGTTTGTTCCGCTGCATCCGCCAAATCCGGAGTTAGTTCGGTCGTTATTTGATAACTTGGATACAGCCCGTACAGATGTGACACATGACGATGGTCATCAACAACATCCACATCTCTAAGCCATTCCTGAAGCTGACCACGATTGCCGATCTGCATCGGGGGCAATTGTGCGGCAGCATCGCTTAATTGCGTTTGAAAGGCCGCGTCGATACCAAGGATTTCAGCAGCATGGCGAGTATGTTCCCATACATCACGTAAAATCTGGCTGTCCATGGTCGTCCCGTCAGATATCCAGGCACAGCCGGTCGCATCGCAGTAACCGTGCTCGGGTGATACCGTCGGTGCAGTCACCAACCAGCCGAATTCCGGATGCACAACGCAATAATCCAGGAAGAACTGTGCCGAACCCTTCATTACGGGGTAAATTTCAGCCAGGTATGTTGTATCCAGGGTATAAAGATAATGTTCCCACAAGTGCAATGTCAGCCAGCCGCCGCCGGTCGGCCAGGCACCGTACTGAGCTGCGTCCACCGGCGTTGTCATCCCCCAGATATCACTATTATGGTGCATCACCCACCCACTGCAATTATAGTGGTTACTCGCGGTAATTGCCCCGGTCACCGCAACGTCTTTAGCAAATTGAATCATCGGTTCGGCCAGTTCAGACAAATTCGTCACCTCCGCCGGCCAATAATTCATCTCAAAATTTATGTTGGTTGTATATTTGCTGTCCCATGACGGATAAAGGCTTTCATTCCAGATGCCCTGCAGATTGGCCGGCTGGGTACCGGGACGTGAACTGGCAATCAGCAAATAGCGTCCGAACTGGAAGTACAGCGCTGCGAAATCCGGATCATTACCCGCGGCAAATGCATTACGACGAAGGTCCGTCGTTGCGTCTTCCTGTGCCGTATGCCCCAAGTCAATCGAGACTCGCCTGAACAATTCCTGATGGGCAGTGATATGGTCTGCCAGCATCTGCGTATAAGTGCGGCTTGCAGCGGCAGCGAAAGTCGCGTCGTTTCGCGCGGACGGGCTGCCGCTCACATTATTATAGCTGACAAAATTGGTTGCTATTGCGATTTGTATGGTTACGGCGTTCGCAGCATTGACCGAAATTGTACTGCTGTTCACATTCAATGTACCGCCTTCGTTAAGGATTTTTACGCGGCATTCATAATTCATTCCGGCAGGAACCCCTTCAAGAGAACGGTTCGTTCCCGTCATGAGCAGAACATTCGGCGCCGCGGCTGTCACGGAAGCACTCATTGGCGTATCCATTGAAGCGGTAAAGGAAATACTCCCTGCCTGGTCCGCCGTGATTCGGATGATGACCAACTGGTCGACCGGGCTGGCGAAATATTCACGAGTGTACGTCACGCCCCCGGAGGTATACTGTGTCTTGGCAACCGCCGTATCCAGATCCAATTGTCGTGTATAACTGGAGTAGGAACTGTGCCCTGCAAAGTTAAGATATAAATTGCCGACAGTCTGGTACGCCTGACCATGATGTGTACCCATCATATTGTTATTATAAGTAGATTGAGCCGTATCGCGGTCACCATAGAATATTTCATTGCGTACCTGAGCAAGATAATTTTTAGCCGTCGTACGGGATGGGTCATTGGGTTGTCCGGTCCACAATGTATCTTCATTTAATTGAATTCTATCGGTGACAACATTGCCGAAAATCATGCCGCCCAGTCGACCGTTACCGATCGGCAATGCCGCAGTCCAATCGCTGCCGGCCGCCTCATCATACCACAATCCCCAGTGACTCATATCCGCGGGTCGCCCTTGGGCATTTTTTGCCGCTGTCACAAACCACACACACAGAATTACCATGATAAACCGACTTACAAATGACGTTTGTCTAATCATTATGTCTGACTCCACAAAATTTAAAACGGCTTTTCCGCCCTGTGTCAATTCTGTCAGCTCATTCAGGTTCTATTGCACTTGTTTGCCCAATATGCAGGTATTAAATGACTTTGCCTTTACAGTGACTTCAATACTAATATCATCGACAACTATATTTATAATACTTCTGTTTTTCAACGAGCAAAATCCACCAACTTTATTGGAGGAGAACCAATGAAGCTAAAGGCCTTCATCGACCAGCCAGTTACGAGCAAACCCAGCAAATTCATACAGAGTAATTACGCAGTCATCATTTAAATCCAGGCCGCAGTCCTCCAGCAGCCAGCAGCAGAGAAATTCAGAAAGGTCGGCGGTGTTTACAATATTGTCCCCATTCATATCGCCGTAAAGGGGTGTAACCTCACTGTCTGTAAAGATGAATGAGTCCACATCGACATAGCCGTCGCCGGGGTTATTATTGTAACAGAAAATAGCAAACTGTTCGCCCTGGAAGGTCCCTGTTGCCCAGTCAAAGGCCAAAGGAAACTCACCACCCAGCGGTGTCCAGGTTTCGCCATCGAAGCTGTAGGAACAAATACCTGTATCATCTTCAAAATCCAGGTCCGCACGAAGCAATATCATATCGGATTCAATGGGTACTGATGCAACACGCGTATCGGTTACAATGCCTCCTGCGGTATCCTGGAGAACAATCATGCTCAAGAAGAGGCTTTCGTCATTGTCGCAGTTTACAGCGATGTGAGCGCTGTACTTACCGAGTGTCCCGAAACCGCAGATATCACCCGGTTGCAGGTTTTGCAAGTCGAATTTCACCTCGCCTCGACACCAGGGGCCCTGACCTTTTTGAGTCAGTGTATTTCGTGCGGTCCAGAATCCGTCTGATTGGGTGGACCTGAGACGGAGGTAACCAGGTCGTTCGGTAAGCGACCATTTTGAGTTGTCGGGATTGTGATTCCATTGCCACTGCAAGCCGAGCGTGGAGGAGCAGAAGTGGTCTGTCGTCGGCGGCTGCATCAAGGGTTTGCCCTGGATGGGTTTGGTGTAGGAGCTCGCTATCACGTTGCGGTTGCTCGGCGTGCCGAAGACCGGCCAGTTGCTTTCCCAGAATACCGGGCTAATTCGCGGCATACGGCCGACCGAGCCGCTGTCCTGATGGACGAAGCCGAACCAGTTGTCGCTGTCGTCGATATCCACGACTGCGCCCTGGTGGCCGCCGGTGGTGGCGAGCAGACATATATGCCCCGTTTCCCAGGGCCCAAAAATGTTCGTCGCTCTCGAACAACGTAACTGAAACGGCCAAACACCGGGATTTGCGTTGAACAGGTAGTAATAACTGCCGCGCTTGACAACATGCGAGCCTTCACCTCCGCTGTTGATTACGTCGTTCACCTGCGAGACTACTGCAGAGTAGGTTGAATTCAGAGTCATCACCGACTGCGGTCCATGCCCGCTGATAATGTATCCCGTATCGTCATCGTCGATGAACAAGCCGGGGTCGTATATGTTGCGGTCCAGCTGATAGTAGTTCCACGGACCAGCGGGGTCGGCGGCATAGTAAATCCTGCCGTTGGCAAAAGTCGGCTGTACCGCGATGTAGAACGTTCCGTCGTGATAGCGAATGCTCGAAGCCCAAAAACCACCTCGATACGCTGTGCCGCCCACCATATTGTACGCATTCCCGCCATCAACTGTTGAGGCGGCGTGCCCAATGATGTCCCAGTTCACCATGTCCTGCGAATGCAGGACGGTTATCCCCGGTGAGTTGACGAACGTGGTCGAGATCATGTAGAAATCCTCGCCTACACGGATGATGTCCGGGTCGGGATAGTCAGCGTAGAGCACGGGATTGGTGAAGGTTCCATCGCCGTTGTCCGACTGCCATGCATAGGCGCCGTGTGCAGCAAGAGCTAAAAGAATAATAACAATTGACAGCTTTAAATTCATCATCTTCAAATCAGTATACATACGAAAAACTCCTGTTCTCCATCTACTGCATAAACCATTTATCTGCCAACCGTGCGAAGTCGCGAAAGTCAACGTCTTTATCGCCGTTGAGGTCTGCGCCGCCGCAGGCGGGGGTATCGGGGCAATCGGAGCTGAGCCAATTAGCCTTCAGTCCTTCGGCGTCTTCCAAGCCTCGAACGCCGGAATAGATGTTCAACACATCAATAGTCATCTGGGCCGTATCAAAAAGAGCGTGGGTATTATCCGCACGAACGGTAAACGTATTTTCACCGACGTCTGAATCCGACGGTTTTCCTGAAAGCGAGCCGTCGCCTGCCACCTGGAGCCAGTCAGGCCCAGCAGCCTTGCTGAAAGTCAGATAGCCGCCATCAAGGTCAAAGGCATTTGCAGAGATTGACAGGCCTGAGTAATCGGCGTCCTCAATCGCATCGGTATTGCTGAATGGGTCGTCTATAAAAGACGGTGGATTGTTAGTATTGCCCGCGGCCAGCGTTGCGATATCCGGCCCTGAGAGTGCAAAATTATAGATACGGAAATCGTCGATTCGCCCGTTGAAGAGCGGGTCGGGCCACTGGCTCTTGCCGATTAAGTTTATAGCCGGGTTGAAATCGGTCGGATTGAGTGACATACCGGTGTTGGTAGCCCGATGCGAGCCGATGACATAAAGCCTGCCAACGTCTCCTTCGAGCGTGACCGCCACGTGCCTCCATTGGCCGGTCGGCAAGTACGAGCTCGTGACCTCGACCCTCTGCTCCGAACCGTTGCCGGCAGTTGTGATTGCAAAGCGCAGCGTATCGTCTCCTCCTCCTGAGCGGGGCGTAAGGAACATATATTCGGTTGTGTTATTTCCGAAATCGAAGATTCTCTGCCATATATCGCCGCCGTCCCAGTTGACCCAGGCGGCGATTGTAATATCGTCGGTATTAACCAGGTCGGCGGGCAGTGTCACGTAGCCACTGCTGCCGTCAAGGTCGATAGCCTGTCCGATTTTCCCTGCAGGGTAAGAGACGGTACCGGCGACAGTACCGTGTTTCGAGCCGATACTGTCATTGGCGTTGCCTTCGAACCTATAATGCGTTTTAAGGCCTATGCCGACGACCGTAATATTGAGCGTCGCTTCGTCGTAGGCTGCGCTGGTATCGGTGACGCGGATGGTGAAACTGTTCAGTCCCAAATCGCCGAAACCCGGCGTTCCTGTAAGCCTGCCGTCGTCGGCCACATTCAGCCAGTCCGGACCTGCTGTCTTGCTGAAGGTTAGCGTTTCGCCGGCGTCGATATCGGAAGCGTTGTAAATCAGCGTACCGATGTAAGAGTCGCCGGGCAGACAGTCAGGTTTGACAATGGGGTCGGTAGTAAATGCCGGCGGATAATTGGCGGGCGGCGAATCGGCGGCAAGGTTTGCGATTTGTGTATCGGTCAGGGCGTAGTCAGCAATTATAACCTCGTCGAGCCGGCCGTTAAAGTAAGGGTCGGGAGTAAACTGGCTGCGGCCGAGATAGTTTCTCAGCGTCTTTAAGTCCGAGGGATTAAGCGTCATCGAGGTATTCGTTGCAACGGCTGAGCCGCTGACAAAGAGTTTTCCTGTGTTGTCTTTTATAGTTACAGCCAGGTGCCTCCACGTACCTGAGGCTAACTGGGTCGTCTCCATAATCTGTTCATCGTGGTAACTGTCTATCGAGATTGCGAAACGCATCATATTGCCGTCCGTGCGAGGCGTAAGGAACATATATCTTTGGTCGCTGGCACCGAAATCGAAGATTCGCTGCCATATCCCGCCGCCGTCCCAATAGACCCAGGCTGCAAAGGTAAAGTCTGTTCCGTCGGCGAGATTAATGGGAAGCTCTACGTAATCGTTCGAGCCGTCGAGATTAATCGCCTGGCCTATATGACCTGTCGTATAACTCGCTCCGCCGTACGCAATACCGTGATTACCGTAGCTGGTGACATCAAGTGTGTCACTATCGAGCTGATAGTATGCGCATCCGCCGGTGCCCTCGGTGGGTGGCTGGACATAAGCCATTGGTGCCTGGTTGTCGCGATAGACCTCGCCGGCAAGAGTCAGAACAATGGGATTGGGTGGAAAGCCGGTGACCAGTTCGCGGCTAGTGCACCAGTTATATACCGAGTAACGCTCGATGAAAGGTGCATTGTCCATCACACCGATGAATTCTGCGATTTTGTCCGCTTGTTCCTGCTGGCTTGCTGGTACGCATTCGGTGATCCAGTTGCAGCCGTTGTTCCATTCCGTCACCCAAAGCGGCCTGCCCGTTCGGTCGTGAACCTGCTTGAGCCAGTTGTACCATTGTGAGCCGGTGTAGCAGCCATGATAGCAATGGATGGCGACGAAATCGACTCGATAGTCCAGAGCATCTGCCTGGTCGATGAAATCATACAGCCAGCTCAATCCGCCGTCACTGGTTGCAGGCGAACCAATTCTCAAACCGGAGGCCATCATGTTCGGCCATTGCGCGATTACCTCTTCGACGGTCATATCCGCCTGGTCCGCCTTATCGGGTTCATTAAAGGCAAGCGCAGCGGTGGTTTTATGCTTGTTATTGATATTGGAATAATCGGGCCAGTCACTTTTGTAGCGCATGGGAATGTATTCCATATTTTGCGTAGATTCTTCGAAAGCTTTCCAATCGTAAAGCCAGGCACATATCAAAACGTCTGCCACAGCGAAGGCATTTGCGCTCTCCCAGTCGACCCAGCCTTTCTTGTTCGACCACCGCCAGGGAAAGACACGAATGAAAGAGATTGAAAATGACAATTCCTCCGGGATAATCTCAACGTTGAGGTCGCTATCCTGCGCGACGTAAGTTCTGCTTCGGCCGGTACCGCTCTCGTCCTGAGCAAAAGTCGCCATATAACCGCGCTTGAGCTTGAAGCTGCATACGTTATCATTGAAAGCGCCTAAGGAAGCTGTGCCTTTGTAGTAAGTATATAAACCGAGTGACATCGATGAGCCGCCGAAATAAAAGTCACTGTAGATTTGCAAAGGCTGATAACCCGGTGCGTGCGGGATAACGACGGCGCCGTTGACGTACTCGTCAACGCGTACGTTACTGTTCAATACCGCCGGCGAGCCGTCGACCCGGACCTGGCTCAGATAGGTCGAGACCACGACGGATGGCTTTATCTGCTCTAAGAAAAACCAGGAATCCTGCGAATTGAGATTTATCTGACAGCCGGGTATCGGGTTGGTTGCGGATGTGATGTGCAGCTCCGATGTGCCGGTCATATAGACGGTCGTATCGGTCAGGCTGCTGTAGGTATGGATTTCGTCGTGGATATACAAGTCATCAGCATCGGCTGTCAGGGGCAATAGCAGCAGAAACGCCGCCGCCAGAAGCCCTTTCAGCCGCTCATAATGCCGCATTATCAGGTCCTTTCGTTCATTAAGTATTACTGCGTAAAAGCTCTTTTGGTGCGGTTTTTACATTTTAACTGCCGTAATATGCTGTTTTTATGCCTATACCCACCTGCCGACATATATTCTCTCTATCGGGTGTAATTGGATTTTGAGCCAGAAAACCTAAGCGATTGTACCAAAAAAAAACGCATAAATCAAGCACTATTTTCACTTTATGAAGCTAAGGCTCTGAATGACTTTAACCACGAATTTTCTCGAATTAACTCAAATTGTCACGAATCATCTCGTTTTCATATCTTTATTTAACAGTGTCAATCCGTGTCAGATTATCACATCGTATAAAAGGTTCAATTGTTTTTAATACACCGGCGGCCAGGT
>CAYNDE010000063.1:6744-9185 GCA_964395535.1 uncultured Pirellulales bacterium | reverse complement strand
GTCGCTGAAAACTATACCGCTATGGTGATACTCGACAATCTGCTCGCACACTATGGTTATCAACAGCTAAAAAAGGAGATATCCGGCTGACTCGCCTCGATTCGTCGAAGCGGGCCTTCGCGCCGAGGGGCCGCGGGAATCAGCCGGTACAAAATCGATTGAATCTTTTTCAATAAAAAAAAGCCCTGTACCGTACGGGTTACAGGGCTTTAATCTTCAAAAATTCAAAGCCTTTAATCAGGCGGGATTACTATTATCTCCGAGCACGAAGGAAAACTGCCGTCCGCATTATAGCTGGCGCATATCCTCCAATGTAGAGCCCAGCCGAAGGCTCCGTCTTCCTTAACTGCCACTGCATACGATACAATTGTACCGTTAAGTGTTATCACAACATCCGGGAAACCCGGGTTGACAGGATGCGGCAGAACCATTGGGAATACCGCTGTGGAATCAATCCAGTCGCTGCTGAACTGCCATCCTGCCCCATCCGTACACTCGAATCTGAACCAGAGCGGAACTCCATCCGCCAAATCACCAATTTCTCCGGCAACCAGATGGTACCAGTAGTTACCGTCAATATATTGCGTACTGTTCGGGTCATCGTCGCCGATTATCATATTCGGCTCGTTCGGCTCATAAACTATGAACGTCGTTGCTGTCGCCTCATTAGAGTAGGCCGAGTCGCCACCACCATTATAGGCACAGACACGATATATATAAGTTGTCGAGTGCTGCAGACCAGCATCCTGATAAGCAGTTACATTTGCACCGACCGTCGCTATTTGAGCAAACGGGTTAACTCCGGTTCTTCTCTCTATCTTGAATCCAACCTCATCGTAAGCGTTATCTGTCCAGTTCAGGTTAATCTGATTCTCCGACACAGCCACCGCCGTCAGAAGAGTCGGCGCGTATGGAGGCGACTGCATGCCGACAGTCACATATGCAATCGCCGACCATCCGGTCTCATTACCCCTCGCATCGCGAGCCTTGACCCTGTAGCCGTACTTCTGGTCAACCACAAGGCCTTCATTAACGTACATCCGATTTGGATCCCAATCTCGGTAATGTCCATCAGGCACACCGCCTCCATCGGTCCGCTGGATATAATACGTTATAGTCCCGCCGTAATTATCTCTTGCCTCTGTCGCAACCATTTCCGCCCAGTCGGCGCCCGGTTCTGAGGTCGGGTAAATCTCCCAGGTCATCGGGTTCGGCTCAGGCGGTACCGTCTCCTTTTTACCGAAATTAGCCGCATAAATTGCATAGTCCTTATTATTTACCGTACCATCCATATTCAGGTCAGTGCCGTGGCACCAATCCGGAAACTCACAGCCGACATCGAGGTAGTGACGAAGCCACCTTGTCAGAAAATCAACAATATCAACCTGGCCGTCAAAATTGAAATCTCCCTTAAATTCTGTCGTCCTGATATAGTGATAACCCCTGTCAACCAGCGAATCGAGGTCTTCCACAACCAGGTCGGTCCGGGTCGTATGCCTGTATTTATTTGCCGTGTGAGCATCCGTACTGCCTGAATCAACATAATGGCTGTCAACACCCTGACCAGCGGCAATCTGGCTGAGATGGTAACCCTCGACGAAAAGCGGGTCGTCATCGACAGGAAGGTTATGACTGTCCGGATCCCATGTCATAGTATCGGCGTCCCACCAGTCGTATCTTATCTGACTGTTTTCTCCGATATAAATCGGCCCGGCAAATATGGAGCTTATCGCATTGCCGAGGTTGACACGAGGCTTGGTTATTGCGATCTTCGTATCTGTAACAGGGTCTCCGCTGGCAAACAACACGGTTTTTACCTGTGCAGGCGTTAAGGGAACACCCATCGTTTCGATAGCTGCCGACTGCAGGCTGGCTACTACGCCGGCTGCGAAAGGACAAGCAGCTGACGTGCCGTCGAAGGCCGGAAAATAATTACCCGCATCGTAACCAGCCACACCAATTATATCGGTAGTATAAGTAGGGTCAGCCGGTGCTAATATATCAAGTATCTGGGCTGTATTTGAATACCCTGCCACCTCGTCCGCCAGGGCAGGGTTGTCGGTCCCGTCATAAACCGTGCCAACACTTATGACATTAGAAAGGGCCGCAGGGAAAGAGATACCGACGCCGGCATAACCGTCATTTCCCGACGCAGCAAGAATAGTTACCCCCGCTTCTGTAAGGTTTTCAACCATAACAGCAAACGCCGGATAAGCCAGGTCGGCATCCTCAGCATTATCATAAACATCGCCGCCCAGGCTGTTGTTTATAATTAAAAGAGGATTATCCGGGTCGTCAAGACGATGCGTCAGGCACCAGTCCCAGGCCGCAAGAACGGCGTCTTCTTCAAACGCGCCTAAACCGTCAGGGCTTGCCTTCAATGCATACAGCTTGGCATTAAAGGCAACACCGCCGATATAATCACCTACATTACCCAGATC
>CAYNDE010000063.1:0-6644 GCA_964395535.1 uncultured Pirellulales bacterium | reverse complement strand
GGATTTAACAGCAGCTTGTTGAGCCCGTTTAATGTTACAAGGCCCGAAAATGCCGTCACATTATCATATCGATAACGTAAAGTGAACTCACCTGCTGTAAGCTGTGAAAGTACCGCCTGCTGACGCATGCTTACCTCTTGCCGCAACTGTTCCACCCACTCAGGCGAATCCCAATCAGCAGTTTGCTTTAAGGTAACAGGCTCAGCCAGAGTAACAACAGTTTGAGCCCAGCCGGTATCGTCAATCTGGTCATAAATGCTCTGGCCTTCGATAAGCTTAGTACCGCCCGCGCTGCCTCCAACGCCGCCGTCTTCCTCAATAAGCTCGCCCAAAGCATATTCAGGCCCAACACCGCTGTAAGAAATCTCTACTACCGACGGCTCAGGATAATATTCGTCATCGCTTGCTATGGCAATCTGGTGACCATCAACTGCAAAATTGCCCCAGATAATGCTGTCGATTATATGTGTATAGCTGTTATAACCACAATAAAGTCCTCCGCCTAAATTACCGCCCACATTATCCGCTATTGTACTATTTACAATATTGCAGTCTGAATAAATATTGACTGAAACACCTCCTCCGTCTCTGCCCGAAGTATTTTCAGTTATCAAGCAGTTCCACAATAAAGCATTGCTATCAGATACAAACACACCGCCACCCGACGCCACAGCCTCATTAGTCGTGATATAACTGTCGGCAATCTTAATATTACCGTCAAATACAAATACAGCTCCACCCTCACCAACTGCGCCTGTCGCAGTATTATTAGTGAACGTATTTTCGACAATTTGAATCTCACCATTTACCGAATACAGCGCACCACCGTGTAATGCCGTATTATTTTCAAATGTGCACTCATCCAGTAATACCTTCGAGTCGCTTACATAACCGAACTGACAAAACAGTGCACCTCCGTTCGTAGCCTCGCTGCCGCTAAACCTGCAGTTCTCGAAAGTAACCTCCGCATTCCTGAAATCTACCGGCATGCCCTCAAAAGTAACCATCGTGCCGCTCATTGCAGCCGCTCCGCCAAAAGCTATATATTCATCAAGAGGCACCACAGGGGCATTATCACCGTACTCCCATCTCCATAGCGGGTAAAATCCGCTCGTACTGACCATATTATTGATAAAGTCACAGTTGGTAAACTTCACCTTACTGTTTGTTTCACAATATACAGCACCGCCAAAGCTCTCGATTCTCCTGTGCTCCTCAGGCAGACCAACTGCTTCACCTGTACTGCCGCCCTGTGTCACATTATCCTGGAAGGTACAGTCAATGAAGTGCGGCTCGCTGTTAACATCGCAAAAAGCACCTCCACCCATTCCGGTATATCTCCAGGGCTCATCGAAAGGACCCCAGTACCAAATAGGGTCGGTTGGGTCACCGGCGTTTCCACCCCAAATACAGGCGTTACCGCCGTCACCGCCCGTGGCGTTGCAATCACTTATAATACAATTCTTAAATACAGGCTTACAACCTATACCTACATAAATCCCACCACCATAGGCCTTGCCTGCCCAGCCGCCGTTGCTCTCTTGCGGACAGGGGCAACCGTTACCACCATCAGCGGCGCCAAGGAGGATATCATCGATTACACAGTTCACAAACGTCGGAGAGGCTTCATAAAATTGATAAGTATCTGGAAACTGAATATTCCAGAAATTGTCATAACCAATCCTTATCGCGCCGCCATACTCTTCAGGAGCAGGAATACCATCAATACTACCTTGAGCCAGAGGGCAATCAACATTCGCTAAAGTCGATATTAAGTAAAAACTAATATCAGTGAACGTCAGGCCTGCCAAAACGGTATCAGGACCGACATCATCAATAAAGAAACGGTCGTGAATAATCGTAGCCGCCACTGTATCAGGGTCATCGGGATTTGTACTGCGAATTGTAATCGCCTTGTCTCTGAGCCTGAAACCTGCATCCACCCAATCCCCATAAGGCGGCAACGGCTGACTAGGGTCGAAGTAAATAAGGTCCCACGTGCCGGCATGCACAACAATAGTATCACCGTCCTGGGCATCAAAAATCGCCTCCTGAAGGTCCATATATGCCCCCGGAATACCGCCGCCGCCGACAATAAGAGTCTGCGGCTCTTCAAGCCAGACATATACATCCCTGTCCTCGTCCAACGTCACCGTATTATAGAACTGCCTCGAAGTGTCGTCATCGGTTCCCGACCACGTAATCCTGTGCGAGGGATTCAGCGGCAGAACTGTTATTGCAACCTTCCTGCCTCGCAAGTATAAATCACGACGAGCATCGTCAGGCGGCGGACTTAACTCATACGTCCCGTTGGCTGTCACTATTGTAACAGTCAAACCAACCAGACTGGTCTCAAATTCCGCCAAAACGCTCTTGTCGGAATCCATCGTAACCACATTGTCCTGCGTATCTAACGGAATACCATCCTCGTCAAGTTCTTTTTTGCTGTCATCATCTGTACCATACCAGGCCTTGAACTGATAGTCCGAATTGCTTGCAGTCGCTGTAAGGTTAACATGAGTATATTGATAATAACTATGAGTACCCGGCGCCGGCTCTATCGAACCCTTTCCTACCGGGCTGACTGATGTCGTTAATGTAAACATAACAGGCGCATACGGGTCATTATAATGGAAACCCATATCAACCATTCCATCATCCGGAAAATTGTTCGTACGCGTGGAATATAAATGCATCCCAAATTCAGACGCCATTTTATCGCCCGCATCCACAGCTGGAGAATCATCGAACTGGCCGGAATCAGTCTGACTAAGATAATAATCACCAAGTTTGCCCGTAACAAAAAGCGGGTCACCATCAATATTGTCACTGGCCTGTGGCAAAGAATTAATCTGGGCTGCTCCTGTCTTTACTTGTAATGTATCCGCATCGTAATAATCGCCGTCGGGATTTCCATAAAATAGACAATAAGATACAGTCGGATCTGAATCCGTATCTTCCTCGAAAATCGCATAACCGGGATTTCCACTAATTATACTGTAGTGAATGTCTGGATCGACATACCAGTAGCAGTAAATCCCGCCGCCAAGGCCGTCCATAACATTTACCAGATTATCGGCTATCGTGGAATTTATAACGTTAGGTTCACCCGACGGTGATGGACCGTTGAAATAAATACCGCCGCCGTCCCTGTTGGCTCTGTTACGAACTATCAGACAGTTTCTAATCAGCGGAGACGAATCAAAGCAGTAAATCCCGCCCCCATCATTACCGCCGATATTATTACTAATCGTACAGTTCATAATATTAGGGTCACCACCATCTTCGCAGTGAATACCACCACCGTCGCGTACAGCATGATTGTCGGTTATAACACAATCGACAATCGTCGGAGTAGAACCCTCGCAATATATGCCTCCTCCGCTTTTGTCCCATATGGTGGCTCCCGTCGCATAGCCTCCGGTAATTGTAAAGCCCTTAAGAACGGCACTGCTGTTCTCGCCGCTGCTAAACGTCACCGCATGTGTATTCCTGCCCTGTCCGCTGATAACAACCCTTTCCGGATATATCGTTTCATCCAGAGGATTATCAACATCGCCGCTTCGAAGAATTACATTTTTGCCCTCAAAATCTATTACCCCAAAGTAATAAATCTTATCTAAAAAGTTCGGCCCCTTATCTACTATCAGCGTATGTCCGCTGTGCGTGCTGGTATCATCAATAGCTTCCTGAATCCTGCTGTACATCATAGCCGTATCTCTATTTAAAACCCGGGTATTCAATGACGACAACATAGCCAGTAAATTAAGTCTTCCTCCGGTAACGCATAGCCCGTCAAGAGCAGCAAGAGGGTCGGCAGTGTTCAAAATCGCATCCCTTACCACATCATAACTAAGCCCCGGCGAAAATGACCAGCCGAGCGCCGCCGCTCCTGCCACGTGAGGTGCAGCCATCGATGTACCGCTTATCGTTTCGTAATCCGTATTGTAACCGTACAATAACATATCAGTCGTTTCATAAGTAGGAAACGTACTGAGAATGTCCTCTCCGGGAGCTCCTATATCAACAGAAGTATGTCCATAGTTGGAAAAATAAGATATCTGATCGTCATGGTCTGTCGCCAATACTGATATTATATTATCCAAATCATAACTTGCAGGGTAAGATGGCGTGGGACCATCGTTATTAGTTCCCTCATTTCCCGCTGCCGCCACAAATAAAACCTCTGCATCCCTCGCAGCCTCTATCGCATCATACAATGCCTGACTATATCCATATCCCCCCCACGAGGCATTTATTACCCTCGCACCATTGTCAACCGCATATTCAATACCTAATATTTCTAAATCATCATAGGTAACCCCAATATCATCCGGAAATATCTTCACCGCCATAATTTTGACGTCCCAGCACACGCCTGTAACACCCATAGCGTTATTACCAACCGCACCTATTGTCCCCGCTACATGCGTACCGTGAAACATAGAATCATTCGGCTCATTATCATAATCTTCAGGGTCTAAATATGTCGCTCCGCCAAAATCATAGCCGTTAATATCATCTATATAACCGTTCCCGTCGTCGTCAATACCATTGCCTGGTATCTCATCTTCATTCACCCACATATTTGCCGCTAAATCAGGATGTGAAAAATCAATACCCGTATCTGTTACTGCAACAACAATTCCATTGCCGGAATCGCCGGTATGTATATCCCAGGCCTCCGGTGCATCAATATCAGCATCGACTGTTCCACCGGTTTGACCTGTATTGTTCATCCCCCAAAGATCCGCAAACAAAGTGTCATTAGGTATCACCGTGAAATGACGTTTATAATTAGGCTCTGCATACATTACTAATGGTGACCGCATATACGTGTCCATCGCCTGCGACACAGTTATATCTTCCGGCAGCTGCACCAGGCACAGACTTGGTACTATCTTATAATCTCTTGCAATATAACTTCCATTTACGAATCCACTTAATAACCTTAATCTTTGATATGGTGTTAATTCTTCCCCATTAACTGCTGTAAAACGCACAAAAACCTGATCTGTCCTGTATGCTTCGTCAGCAAGTGATATGCAACTTCCCAAGAACAATAAAGTAAAGAACGCGGCCGTTATTTGACGCTTCATTATTCTACTCCATAAAGATTTAACTACTTCATTGCCGAATTATCGTCCAAAAAAGGCCATAAGGTGATTACTTAACCCAAATTACCTAATCTAAAGAACTATCTATGCTCTATTATAATAACATTAGTACTTTTATACAAGCAAATTACACATTGGACACTTAGTTATTGAGACTATAAAATGCCCTCTCAAGCATTTTATAGCACCATAGGTTATAAAGAAAAGTAAATAAAACATAAAAAAGCGGCTTATTTATGCTTTAGTCGCTTCTCTAAACAGTTTTTTAATCTCAACAACACTGCCGAGAATAACCTCATCTATCCATCAAAAAGCGAGTTCGGTCGCAGCTATCGCTTCCTCGTCCTTCTCTTCCTGAAGAATGATTGTTGGCTTCACCAAAATCAACAGAATCTTATTATCCTTTACCTTGCTTCGATTACTAAACGCCCTGCCTATTACCGGTATCTTGCTCAGAACAGGTACGCCCACTTCGGTCTCTTCTTCTGCTGTTATCTTCAGACCGCCAAGAAGCAATGTACCGCCATCAGGAACACTTACTCGTGTCTGTACACTCGAATACTCCGTCTTCGGTAAATCAACACTATACTCCTGCACTGTAACTTCCCCGCCTTCCGCACCCAAAGGCACCTCAACAACATACGTCTCAAATCCAAGCAGGTCCTGAAGATAAGTTGTAATATTCAGAAGAACGTGCTTTTTATCCCGCGAAATAATTGGCGTTACTGTCAAAGTCGGACCGGTAAATATAGAATTAAAATTCTGTGATATCTGACTTGTACCGGTATAACCACCAGTGTAACCACCGCCATAGGTCGTTGCTCCTACATCAGGCGGAAGTGCATAAACGGTTTCCGTCTGAACCTGAAGAGAAGCCGTCTCTCCGCTCAAGACTGTTACCTTCGGTGCAGTTAATATCTTCGAATCTCTATGAGCCTGAGTCGCCCTTATCACAAAATCAACCTGCAAATCATCAAGAAATATATTACCATAACCGCCGGTTATCACAGCTGCAATGGCTGATGCCGCAAGACTGCCCGGAACCTTGGTAGCCGAAGGAGCCGCCCAATTGTAAGAAGTCTGGTCAATCTCTATCCTGTCTTTCAGCTTCTGGCCTGGATCATATATAATGTCCATATCGAGACCGATATCTTCGAGAAAGTTCTCACCTACAACAAGGAACATCGTTTCTATCGAAACCTGCTCTCCGAGAGATTTTCGCATCTGATTAAGAAGCTGTTCAATTTGTCTGTGAACCTCAAGAGTCTGTAAGACTACCATATACTTATTCTGGTAGAACCTTATCTTCCCTAGGTCTCCCTCTTCAAGCCCGGCAGCAGGTGCTGCTGCTTGTACGCCAGCTGTCACACCTAACTGACCTTGCTGTAACGTCTCCCATGGAATTATAACCTCTGTCGTACTATATATAAGCTCTTGTAACTGGTACATTCTGTATTGTCTGGCAGCTTCTGTATCTATCATCTGGCCGCCGCCGTAGCCGCCGCCATAACCGCCGCCGCCCTGGCC
>CAYNDE010000062.1:8262-9494 GCA_964395535.1 uncultured Pirellulales bacterium | reverse complement strand
TCCCAGTTTTCAGCGTTTTTTATTGTGCCCGCCGTGCGTGCCTTCAGGGTGACATTGTCCAGCAGAAATTTGCCAGCTTTTTCCTTTTGATGGCCGTTCACAGAGAAGGCCTGCCGGCAATTAACCGCGGTTACATTTCGAATCGTTATATCGTGGATGTAAGGCGTGCCCTGCTTTTCAGGGACCTTCTGCATTAGAACCTGCCAATGGCGCGGCAGCTCTTTGCCTTCTTCTTCGAGCTGTTTGCGAACTTCGTCCGGAACGGTATTATAGGCAGGAAACCAGTCGTAATTTAATTCGATTGGATATTCGACACCGTCCATTTCAATGTCATGATAGTCGATATCAGAAACGGTCCCGCCGCGGCCCTGTGTTGATTTGAAACGTATTCCTGCCCTTGTGCCGTACGCTTTAAGATTATAAACTTTGACATTGCGAATACCTCCGGAAGTTTCGCTTCCGCAGGTAATCAGGCCGTAACCTTTGCGGGCGATACAGTCGCGAATTACCACGTTCTCTGTGGGCTTATTCACACGCAGCCCGTCGGCATCGCGGCCGGCCTTGAGGCAGAAATTGTCATCGTGACAATCGATGTCGCAGTTCTGAACGAGAATATTAGAGGAAGAGTCGATGTCGATGCCGTCGGTGCTGGGGCCGCCCTCTTCGCCGTGGTTGCCGCGAATCGTCAGGCCATCGACGATTATATTAGTGCTGAAACAAATATGCAGCGTCCAGAAGCCCGGCTCTTTCAGCGTCAGGCCTTCAACAGATACATTGGATGATTTGTAGACAAGAATCAGTCTCGGCCGTTTGCAGTCATAATCGACAATCCATCGAAGCCCTTTCTTCTCGTATTCTTCGCGCATTTTCCAGTAACGGTCCCACCACATCTTGCCGGAACCATCGATTGTTCCCTCTCCATAAATTTTCACTCCTGAGAGATTATGTGCATTTATAAGAGCGGCAGGCCAGGTGATTTCAATTCCCGCGACACGTGTAAAAACATCCGGATATGCAGAATCATCCTGAACACCTTTTAGGGTAACCTGCTTATCTACACGAAGGTCAACTTTGTCTTTCAGGAAGATTGAGCCTGTCAGGTAAGTACCCGGTGAAAAGACGACCGTGCCGCCGCCGGCTTTCGAGCAGGTATCAATTGCTTTTTGAATGGCTTCGGTGCAGACAGTATTGCTGTCGAGTTTTGCACCGTAATCGCAGGCGTTGAATTCAGC